>JBFGRH010000190.1:0-4486 GCA_041563795.1 Nitrospiraceae bacterium
CGCGGGAGGCGCGGAAGCGAGAGGCCGCATGCCTCCGCCCACCCCTCCGACCAAGACTCAGGCTGGCCGAATAATCTCCACGGTCGCCTCGGCCGGAATGCGCCCCACGGTGGACTCCCGGCCTTTCCGTTCCTTCCGGACAATCTGGTCCACCCGCACGATCGCTCCACGATGCCAGTCATCCACCGCTTTGTTGGTCTCCGATCGCAGCCTGTCCTGCCTGCCCACTTCGGGCCTCCCCGTCTCATTGCACAGCCAGGCCCGCTTCTCCCCCTTCATCACCCGCAGCTCGCTGACCACCCGGTAGCGATCAGCTGCCCTCGGCACGACTGTTCTGCCGTCTTTGCGCAGGATCACATAGGAGAACTTCAGCGCATCCTTGATAAACCCGACCTCCTTATCAATAGCCGACACGATCGTCGGCGGCGTCCAGGGCCGTTCCTCGTGGCACCAATCGTCCGCCTTGACCAGGGCCGGGCAGGGATGCTCGTGCAGGCAGGGGCTATAGACCGTGCAGGCCCTCTTCGCCAGCAGGGTGTCTCGCGCTTCGTGCAGGTTCCGCGATATATCGCGCAGCGCCGGCTCCATGATGATCAGCGAACCGTGGGGGGCCAGCAGGCTCAGCAGGCCTTCCGCCAGGACGGTCCGCTGGTCGAGCGCATTCCTCGTCCCGTCCCCGATCTCGCTCAGGACGTTCGCCGCGATGATCAGGTCGTATCCTCCGGGCCGCCTCGCTCGCACCTCGTCCATCCATTGCCCCTTCGCCACATCGGCACGCACCGGGACCAGGGTCGCGGTGCACACACCGGCGGCCCGCACGTAGGCCGCCCAGAGCGCCTCGGCATCGCTTATGGCCGACTTCGACAGCTCCAGCGCGACGACTTCGAGAGCCCGCCCCTCTCCCCCCTTTTCGCGCAACCAATCCAGCACCGCCAGCGCCCCCGTCCCCGGCCCGCTGCCGACGTCCAGGACCCACAACGGCCTCCCGTCCGCCTCCGGCGGAGGCATTTCGTCCAGGAGCGCCTGCACCTTGGCCAGGTTGACGGGGAGGAAATAGGCCAGATAGGCGGCCCGGTGGGTTTCCTGGTCCAGGTAGGACCGCTCCCGTTCGGCCCGGCCCTTCGTGAACAGGCGCGAGAGCTCCGCCACGCTCCGGCACAGGGCCTGAAAGCGGTCCGGATCCCGCCCGGGCAGGCCCTCGAGCCCGAGCCACTCCGTGAGCACGCGCTGCAAGACGGTGGATAGGACCCGCTTCATGTCCGTTTGACCCCCAGAAAGACCCTCGTGTATGCTGACCGCATACAAGGAGTCACACTATGACCGACACGATATTACAAAACTACAAGGCCGTCGAGCGGGCGATGGAAGACTACAACAAGGCGCTCCTGGACCACGTGGAGTTCCTGCAATCCTCCGAGAAATCAGACCCGGACAAGGTGTCCCGCCTGTCGCAGGGCGCCAAGGCCATGCGCGACAGCAGCGCCATCTACCTGACCTACGCCAAGTTTATCGCCTATGGGATGCCGGAGAGTGAGGAAATGATCGGCGACGACATTCAGGGCTAGCCGATCCCTCGTCGCGCCTGCAAAAACAAAGAGCCCGTCCGGAAGACCGGACGGGCTCTTTTCTTTTTCAGCTTCTGCGCGCCGCTTAGATGTTGCGCATGAAGTGGGCCACGGCCGCGGGGTCGTCCACGGTGCCCATGATGGCCGAGAGCGGCACGTTGGTCGACTTCTTGCCGGTCAGCCCGGACTCCACCTCGTCCAGGATCAATTCCACCGGCATGGACTGCCCGCCGTAAACGTGCGGCCCGGCGATGATCTTGGCCTTGGAGTGGCCGTAGATCGCGGCGGCCACGTCCTTGGCGAGCCATCCCACGTAGTTGAACTCGGGCACGACGATCAACTTCGCGTCCTTGCAGAGCAACCGGAGCTCCTGCGTGGGGAAGGGCCGCAGGGACCGGACCTTGATGATCCCGACCTTGATCCCCTTCTCGGCGCACAGCCGGGCGGCCTCGCGGGATTGCGCCGCGGCGCTGCCCGAGGCGATGATGATGGCCTCCGCCTTGTCCGTGTTTTCCGCGGTGCACAACCCGCCCATGTACCTGTTGATGTACTTGCGGGAGCGCTCCACGGCCGCCCACACTTCCTGCTGCCACACGGCGTGGATGTTGTAGGCCATGAAGTTCGACTTTTGCACCGGAGCGTCGCGCGACAGCCGGGCCGGCGGGTTTTCCGCGTCCAGCACCGGGACCGCCCCGCGCCAGGCTTCCCGAGGGGGAAGCTTCATGCTCTTGTCCTGCATGCGCACGTAGCCGCGCGCGTGGGTGACGAAGAACCCGTCGCAGCACACGCCGACCGGCAGGGTCACGTCGTTCTTCTCGCTGATGATGAAGCCGGCCATGATTTGATCGAACATGTCCTGCTGGTTCTCCGCGTGGAAGACGATCATCCCGCAGTTGAGCAGGTAGGAAATCTCGATGTTGTCCGGCTGGATGGCCAGGGGCGCGTTCACGACCCGGCAGGTGAACATGCACACGGCCGGCAGCCGGTGGCCCGGCCAGGACGCGATCGGCTCCAACCCGCGAAGCGTGCCCGGTCCCGCCGTCGCGGTGAAGCACCGCACGCCCGCGCGCGACGCCCCTGCGATGGCCGACATCACGCCGTATTCCTCCTCGCCGCGGTAGTATTCCTTCACGTAGCCTTCGCCGTAGAGCACGCCGATCAGCTGCATCGTTTCGCTTTGCGGGGTGATCGGGTAGGCGACGGAGAAGTCCACGTTGGAGCGGCGCACCGCTTCCTTGGCCGCCTCGCTCCCCGTGATGAACTCTTTCTCTCGCGGGGCCTCGAGGAACAGGTACTCGGGGGTCACGACCTTCTGCTTCTTGGCCGCCTCGTGGGGATCCTTCTTCCCGTCTGATTTTTGAACGGCGGCGGTGCTGATGACATCGCCCTGGGGATTGGTTTTGACTTCGGGTTCCATGGTTTCGCTCATCGTGGCACCTCGCGGTTAAATCGGTGTCCTGGAGGTTACGCTTCGCTCTTCATCTGCTCGGGCTTGTGTCCGAAGGCCGCCGCGCTGGCCGTGCCCTTGCCGGGCATGAACGTCAGCGGGTTGGTGTGCGTCTTGCCCTCGTGGACCTTCGACTGGGTACCGGTGAACCGCACGTTGTTGCCGTCGGCCGGCAGCTTGATCTTCATCTCCTCGCGCACCCGCTTGACCACCGCCGCCATCTTCCGGAGCCTGGTCGCGTCGCAGTCGCGGATGGTCATCATCGCATCCTCGTGACCCTGCTCGGCGCACAGCGCGGAGGTGCAGCAGTTCGTTCCCGCACGGATCATCTTGAGGGTCAGGTTGGCGTAGTGGCAATGCACGCCCACGAAGATGCAGGCTTCGATCTTGTTGCCCCAGATGGTCAGGTTCGGATGGTTCGGGTTGATGACTTCCTCGGGGTCGATCTTCGGATACTTGGGCCGGTAGTCCGGCATGGGGATCACCAGCACGTCAGGAATCTGCGCCGCGATTTCCAGCACGGCCTTGGCCTTGTCCGCCGCGTGGTCGTTCCAGTTCCAGAGCACCATCGGGCCCGGGAAGATGGTCGCGTTGGGGCTGGTGAGCATCTTGCGCGCGATTTCCTCCATCACCTTCTCTTCGTTCGGCTCGACGACGCCGTACAGGAGTCCCTGCCCCGGCTCGGGGGGCAGCACGCCCAGCTGGGCGGCGGAGGGGGGATGGAAGCCGGCAGGACCCGGAACGATGATGGGCTCTTGTGCTTTCGAGGCGGCCTTGGTGCTCATGTGGCGGTTATCCCACCACCGGGCTGGCCAGCACCGCCTTGGTGCTCTTTTCGCCGTAGGTGACGTTGTCGGTCAGCGCGGCATTGGGCAGCTGGTCGATCATGATCATCTTGATCGCGTTGTTCTTGGCCATGTTGTCACAGACCCAGACACATTGCGCGCAGCCCTTGCACCGGTCCACGGCGACGTAGGCCGTGCCGTACTTGTGGCCCTGGCTCTTGCCCATCTCCTCGCTGTACAGGATCGTGTTCGCTTCCGGGCAATACTGCGTGCAGAGCGTGCAGCTCTTCGACGCGCAAATCTCAACATTGATATCCGCTACAAGATACATGAATGCCTCTTTTTCTCTGGTTACGCCTTGGCTGCTGCTTCCGCCGCAGCTTCCGCTTTGGCCGCCGCCTTGAAGGGTTTGTCCCAGCCGTTCTCAGCCGCATAGTCCCAGCCGGCCTTGATGACCGCGATGTTCTTATCAATCAGCTCCTGTTTCTTCTTGAACTTCCGTTCGACCACGCTGTCCAACGCCGCCGTTCCGCCTGACACCACGAAGCCCTTGCCCAGGAACCGGTCCTTCACCGCCTGGCCCAGCGCGTCGAGCGTCGTCAGGCCGGTAATGCACCCGATCGCGCCCATCAGCGCCATGTTCGTAGCCAGGTCCATCTCCGCCACTTCCAGCGAAATCTTGGTCGCCG
>JBFGRH010000191.1:0-4458 GCA_041563795.1 Nitrospiraceae bacterium
GCCGGAAAAGGTCGCGGCCCATCATTCTTAATTCCTTAGCTCGATGATGGGCAGTGGCGATCGTTCAACCGACGCTCGCTACCCCTTATCACGTGCATTCATGATTCGATGCCGGAAAAGGTTGAAGCCCATCTATGTTCGCTTCAAGAATTCCCGCACCTTGGCGAAGGCCCGGGCGCGGTGGCTGATCCGATTCTTCTCCTCCGGCGTCAATTGTGCCAGCGTCTTGCCCAACTCGGAAACGAAAAAGACCGGATCGTATCCGAATCCCTTCGTGCCGGCCGGCGCCTCTGTGATCAGCCCGTCCAGGGAGCCCTGCACCACCTCGACGGTTCCCTTCGGATCGGCAACGGCCGCCACCGTCACAAACCGGGCGCCGCGACGCTCCCGTGGCACACCGGCCAGCTCATGGAGCAACTTCTTGCAATTATCCTCGTACGTCGCGCCCTCGCCGGCATACCGCGCCGCATGGACGCCCGGGCGGCCGCCCAGGGCCTCCACCATTAGCCCGGTGTCATCGGCCGCGGCCGGCAGCTTCGTGTATTGCGCGATCGCCACCGCCTTCTTGACCGCGTTGGCCTCGCAGGTTTCCCCGTCCTCCACCACTTCTGGCGCGGCGGGGAATTCCGCCAGCGTCCTGATGCGAATCCCCAAGTCCTTCAGCAACGCCGCCAGCTCCCTGCCCTTATCCTGGTTGCGCGTGGCCAGCACGAGTTCGTGAATCATGCCCGTTCAGTCCACAGGAATCAGTCTTCAGTTTCTGACTGAACACTGACGACTGGTAACTGACACCTCTGCTTCACTCCAGGCCCCCGATCAATTCTTTCTGCAACTCCACCAGGCTCTTGATCGCGTTCCAGCCGAGGTTGAGGAATTCATCGAGATCCTTCTTCTCGAACGCCTGCCGTTCCGCCGTCCCCTGCACTTCCACGTACCGTCCATGCCCCGTCATCACCAGATTCATGTCCACTTCGGCCTTGGAGTCCTCTTCATAGGCCAGGTCCACCAGCACTTCCCCGCCCACGCGGCCCACGCTGATGGCCGCGAGATAATCCGTCAGCGGCCGTTTCTTGATCAGTTCGCGCTTCTTCAGCACGCTCAACGCATCGGCCAGCGCAATGAACGAGCCGGTAATGGCGGCCGTCCTGGTCCCGCCGTCGGCCTGGATCACGTCGCAATCGATCCAGATCGTCCGTTCGCCCATGTCGGCCATGTCCGTCACGGATCGCAGGGCCCGCCCCACCAGCCGCTGGATTTCCAGCGTGCGTCCGCCCTGCTTCCCCTTCACGGCTTCGCGCGGCGTCCGCTCGTGCGTGGCGCGCGGGAGCATCGCATATTCCGCCGTCACCCACCCGACCTTCTTGTCCCTCAGGAACGGGGGGACTTTTTCCTCCACGGAGGCGGTACAGATCACCTTGGTGCCGCCCATCTCCATCAGCACCGATCCCTCGGCGTGCTTGATGAAGTTCCGGGTGATCTTGACGGGACGGACCTCGTCCTTGCGGCGGCCGTCCACCCGATGCAACTGCAGGCCGTGGGTCATGGCGTGCGACTCCGATGAATGATTGCGTGACCCGGATTATATAAGGAGGGGCACAGAAAGACAATGAAACTGGACCATACCGCTCACTCGTTGCGATCGGCGCGATGGTCGCGCCGGCGCGCCAGGCCGAGTCGGAACAGCAGCAGCCCGACAATCAGCGTGCCGATCACCAGGGCGAACGCCTCCTCGTGGGGGAAGACGTAGGGCATGGACCAGGCGTCGAAAAGGCCGCCCATGCGCCTCACCTGTCGCCCGGCTCATACCCCAGATTGGGGCCGAGCCACTTCTCGACCTCGGTAACCTCCACGCCCTTTCGGCGGGCATAGTCCTCGACCTGATCGCGTCCGATCCGGCCGACGGCGAAATACCTGGCCTGCGGATGGGCGAAGTAGAGCCCGCTCACCGAACTGGCCGGGTACATCGCATAGCTTTCGGTCAGCCGGATGCCGGTCTGCCGTTCAGCCTGGAGCAGGTCGAAGAGAATCCGTTTCTCCGTATGGTCCGGACAGGCCGGGTAGCCGGCCGCCGGGCGGATCCCGCGGTATTTCTCCCGGATCAGGTCCTCGGTGGAGAGCCGCTCCTCCTTCCCGTAGCCCCATTCGTCACGGACCTGCTTGTGCAGGCACTCCGCGAAGGCTTCCGCCAGACGATCGGCCAGCGCCTTGCTCATGATCGAATTGTAATCGTCGTGATCCTTCTCGAACCCGGCGCAGAGCGCCTCGATCCCGATCCCCGTCGTCACGGCAAACCCTCCAAGGTAATCGCCGATTCCGGAGGCCTTCGGGGCGATGAAATCCGACAGCGCCTGGTTCGGCTGGCCGGCCGGCTTCTCCGATTGCTGACGAAGCATGTGCACCGTCGCCAGCACCCTGGTGCGCGACTCGTCGGCATAAATCTCAATATCGTCGCCCGTACTGTTCGCCGGGAAGAAGCCGTAGACGCCCTTGGCCGTGAGCAGTTTCCCTGCGACGATTTCTTGCAAGAGCTTCTGCGCGTCACGGAACAATTCGGCCGCCTTCTCCCCCACCCGCGGATCGTCCAGAATCTGCGGATAGTGCCCGCGCAATTCCCACGTATGGAAGAACGGCGACCAGTCGATGAACGGCACCAGCCGGTCGAGCGGGAAGGCATCAAACGCGCGCACGCCCGTGAAGGCCGGCTTCGGGATCTCCCCGGCGTTCCAGTCGATCGCCGCGCGCCGCGCGCGCGCCTGCGCGAGCGTCAGCAGCGGGGTCCTCGCCTGCCGCGTGTCGTGCGCCTGCCGGATGTCGTCCTGCTCGCGGCGGATCTTCTGTGCAAACGAGTCCCGCTGCGACGGGTTGATCAGCTGGCCGACCACCCCGACCGCCCGCGACGCATCCAGGACGTGAACGACCGGCTGCGCGTAGGCCGGCGCGATCTTCACGGCGGTATGGGCCTTGCTGGTCGTGGCCCCGCCGATGAGCAGCGGCACGCTCCATCCCTCGCGCGTCATCTCCCGGGCGACATGCACCATCTCGTCGAGCGAGGGTGTGATGAGGCCGCTCAGGCCGATCATCGTCGCGCCGTTCTCCTTGGCCGCTTTCAAAATCTGCTCGCAGGGCACCATCACGCCCAGGTCGATGACTTCGTAGTTGTTGCAGCCGAGCACGACCCCCACGATGTTCTTGCCGATGTCGTGCACGTCGCCCTTCACGGTGGCGAGCACGATGGTGCCCTGGGGCCTGCCGCCCCCCGACACCCGCTTCTCCTCCTCCATGAACGGCAGGAGATAGGCCACCGCCTTCTTCATCACGCGGGCGCTCTTGACGACCTGGGGCAGGAACATCTTGCCGGCCCCGAACAGATCGCCGACCACGTTCATCCCCGCCATCAGGGGGCCTTCGATCACGTGCAGGGGCTTCGGGTACTTCTTGCGCGCCTCCTCCGTGTCCGCCTCGATGTAGTCCGTGATCCCCGCCACCAGGGCGTGCGACAGCCGCTCCTCGACCGTGCCGGCGCGCCAGGCATCGTCCTTGACGGCAATCTTGCCCTGTTGCTTGACCGTCTCGGCGAAGGCCACCAGCCGTTCCGTCGCGTCGGGCCGACGGTTCAGCAGCACGTCCTCGACGAGCTCGAGCAGATCCTTGGGAATCTCCTCGTACACCGCGAGCTGGCCCGCGTTGACGATGCCCATGTCCAGCCCGGCTTTGATCGCATGGTAGAGAAAGGCCGCATGCATGGCCTCCCGCACCACGTTGTTGCCGCGGAACGAAAAGGAGATGTTGCTGACCCCGCCGCTGACCTTGCAGCGCGGCAGGTTGGCCTTGATCCATCGCGTCGCCTCGATGAAGTTCACGGCGTAGTTGTTGTGCTCCTCGATCCCGGTCGCCACGGTCAGGATGTTGGGATCGAAGATGATGTCCTCCGGCGGGAACCCCACCCGCTCCGTCAGGAGCTTGTACGAACGGGCGCAGATCTCCGTCTTGCGCTCGACGGTGTCCGCCTGCCCCCGCTCGTCGAAGGCCATCACGACCACGGCGGCTCCGTACCGGCGGACCAGCGTGGCCTGCTCGATGAATTTCGCCTCGCCCTCCTTCAGGCTGATGCTATTGACGATCCCCTTGCCCTGGATGTTCTTGAGCCCGGCCTCCAAGACCTCCCATTTCGAGCTGTCGACCATGATCGGGACACGGGCGATGTCCGGCTCCGACGACACGAGGCGGACGAACTTCTCCATGGCGGCCCGGGAATCCAGCATGCCCTCGTCCATGTTGATGTCGATGATCTGCGCGCCGCCCAATACTTGATGTCTCGCCACCGACAGGGCCTGATCGTAGTCGCCGGCCAGGATCAGCTTGGAGAAGGCGGGCGAACCGGTCACGTTGGTCCGCTCCCCGATGTTCACGAAATTGGAGTCGGGCCTGATCGTGACCGCCTCGAGCCCGCTCAGCCGC
>JBFGRH010000192.1:0-4436 GCA_041563795.1 Nitrospiraceae bacterium
AGGCACTCTGGTCGATCAAGTACTGAATCAACAGTCGCGTCCCGATCCCCGTCGGGCCCTTGGGGAGGTAGGCCCGCTCGCGCTCGCTCCAATCGGTGCTGGCGATGTCGAGGTGCACCCAGGGGTGATCGCCGATGAACTTGCTCAGGAACAGCGCGGCGGTGATCATGCCCCCGCCGCGGCCGCCGATGTTGCGCATGTCGGCCACGTCGCTCTTGAGCTGTTCGAAATATTCCTCCCACAGCGGCATCTCCCAGACGCGCTCGCCGGCCTTGAGCCCGGCCTCCCGGACGGACCGCTTGAGCGACTCGTCGTTGCCGAACATGCCGATGGCGAATTGTCCGAGCGCAATCACGCAGGCCCCCGTCAGCGTGGCGATATCGATCACGGCGGCGGGCTTCAGGCGCGCCGCGTAGGCCAGCCCGTCGGCCAGGATCAGCCGTCCTTCCGCGTCGGTATTCTGCACCTCGATGCTTTTCCCGGACATCGAGTGGAGAATGTCACCGGGCTTGATCGCCCGTCCGCCCGGCATGTTTTCCGTGGCGGGCAGGATGCCGATGAGATGAATCGGCAGGCGTAGCCGCGCGGCGGCCCGCACCGTGGCCAGCACTTCGGCGCCGCCGGTCATGTCGGCCTTCATCTGCTCCATGTTTTCCGACGGCTTGAGGGAGATGCCCCCCGTGTCGAAGGTGATCGTCTTGCCGACGATGACGATCGGTTTCCCCTTGCGGCGCGAGCCGGCGTATTCGAGCACGATAAACTTGGGTGGTTCATGGCTGCCGCGCGCGACCCCGAGGAAGGCGCCCATGCCCAACCGCTCCGCCTGCGCCCGTTCCAGGATCTTGACGCGCACGTTGCGCTCGCGCCCGATCTTCTTCGCCTCGGCCGCGACCCGCGTCGGGGTCATGACGTTCGAGGGATGATTGCAGAGGTCGCGGACGAGCATGGCCGCTTCGGCCGCCGCCGTTCCGCGCCGCGCGCCCTCCTTGAGATCGTCCACCTGCCAGGCATCCGTCGCCAGCACGGTCAGGCGCGCGACCGGTTTCGCCCCGCCTTTCTTCTCGCTGAGATATTCCGTGAACTGGTAGGTGCCCAGGATGGCGCCTTCGACGAGCGCCTGCGCCAATTCAACCACGGACGCCTTCGGCACGTCCTCCCCGTGGAGGCAGGTCACGAACGAGGCGGCGCCGGCCTGTCGCACGCGCTTGACGGCGGTGCCCATCGCCTGGCGCACGTAGTCCACGCGCGCGTCCTTTTTCTTGCCCAGGCCGACCAGCAGGATGCGCTTGGCCGGCGTCCTGCCCGGGGCATGCAGGAGCACCGCCTGGTTCAGCTTGCCCTCGAACTCGCCGCTCTTGAGCAGATTGCGCAACCGCCCGCCGAGGGCGCGGTCCACGGAAGCCGCCGCATCGTTGAGTTGCGCGGCACCTTCGAAGTGGGTGAGGACCAAGACCTCGGCCGGTTCGCGTTCAATCTTTCCGTGCTTCACCGTGACGTTCATTGTGCTCCTTGCTAAGAGGTTGTCAGTTATCAGTTTTCAGTCCTGAACAGACAACTGAAAACTGGTACCGCTCAACTACACTCCCTTCATGTGCGGGTCCCAGATGAACTTGTGCAGCTGGAGCTGGACACGAACCGGCAGCTTGTCGGCCAGCACCCACTCCGAAAGCTGGCGGGGGTCCAGTTCGCCGAACGACGGGCTCAACAGCACCGGGCAGCGTCCGGACAGGTCATGCCGGGCGATGATCGTTCGGGCGAACTCGTAATCCGCACGATCCTTGAGGACAAACTTGACCTCGTCCTTGCCGCCGACACGGTCCAGGTTTTTCCAATCCATCCGGTCCGTCATCCCGCTGCCCGGGCATTTCACGTCCATGATCAGGCGCGCCCGCTGATCCACCGGGGTGACGTCGATGGCGCCGCTGGTCTCGACCAGCACCTCGTAGCCGTCCGCGCACAGCCGTTCGATCAACGTGAAGGCTTCCGGCTGGTGGAGGGGTTCGCCGCCCGTGACTTCCACCAGCCGGCAGTCGTAGGAGCGGACCTTGGCCAGAATGTCCTCCAGGCCCATCTCCGTGCCGCCATGGAACGTGTACTCGCTGTCGCACCAGGTGCAACGGAGCGGGCAGCCGGTGAGCCGCACGAAGGCGCAGGGCCGCCCGGCGCTCGTCGATTCGCCCTGGATGCTGTGGAAGATTTCAGTGATGCGCATACAACGTGTTCAGTTGTCAGTGCTCAGTCGCAGGGGAATCTCCGGCCTTCTTCAGACTGATCACCGACGACTGTTGACTGATTACGTGCCTTATTCCCACCTGACGATCGGCCAGTGGTATTGCGCGGCGATCCGCGCCATTCCGCGGATCGGGTTGACGACGAGCGGATGCCCGACGGCGAGCAGGAGGCCCACATCGCCGGGGCTGTCCCCGTACGCGTAACAATCTTTTAGGTCCATCCCGCGAGCGTGCGCGAATTCCTCGATCAAGAGGCGTTTGCCCGCGCCGTAGGGGACGGGCAGGACGAGCTGGCCCGTGTAGGTGCCGGTGTCGTCCAGGCCGGGCTGGGCGCAGAAGATCGTTTCGACACCGAGGGATTTCGCCAGCGGGGCGATGAGAAACTCCGGACAGCCGGTGATGAAGACGACATGATCGCCGCTTCGCTGATGCTCCTCCAGTCGTGCGATCGCGGCGCGGGACACCTGCGGACGAATGTCGCGCTGGACGAAGGCGTCGGCCAGCGGGACGATCGTCTCCGGCCGCTTGCCCTCCAGGTACAGCTTGCGCTCGCGCAACGGATGCAGCGAGAGCGGCGGCAGATGCTGCAGGAGATGCCACAGGCTCCGGACCGCGTCCGTCCATCCCACGATGCCCTCGCGGCGCAGGTAGTGGAAGAAACGCACTTCGATGGCGGTGCCCGGAACAAGCGTGTTGTCGACGTCGAAGAACGCCGCGCTTTTCGGAGATGCGGAGGGTCGCGACTTGTCGGAGTGTTTCACGGTCATACCCGTCGGTGGTGTCGTGAGGGATTGCCCTATGATGACGCTTACTTGGAGCGATTCTATCGGAGCAATCCTTTGTTTGACAAGGGAGAAAGGTGAATGATTTGGCGGCCGGAGTAGCCCTGAGCTCCCGATGCGCGCAGTTGGAGTAGCCCAAGCCGCACTCGAAAGAAAGGGAGTGGAGTGAAAGATATAGAAGGCCCTCGCCACGGGTAAAGGGCGCGTCTCGGCGCGACCAGGGTGGGCGGGTGAGAAAGCTCGCGCAGGAGGGATTCAACCACGCCTCCCAGCTTTTTGTCGGGGTGGGGTCAGCCCGCCGATAGGCCTGTCCCCGCTCGGAAACGCAGCCCATTCGCTCAGGTGAGAGAGGGGCGGAGTAAAGAACAGCGGGCTGATCGGAGGTGGAGATTTGGCGGATGTCCCGGTATAATCCCGCCCAGTGCCGAAGTGGTGGAATGGCAGACACGCACGTTTGAGGGGCGTGTGGCGCAAGCCGTGCGGGTTCAAGTCCCGCCTTCGGCACCAATTTTCTCCCTGGTTAAGATCCCACCGACGTGCCAATTCCCAATCGCTGACGTGCGAGATAGGTGTTACGCGTATCCCTCGCCACGTCCAGTTTCTCGGCCGTCGCCGTTCGATAAGGCAGAAACATACCGACCGAGGAATGGCCGACGATCTTCATGATCAGTTCAATGTCCACCCCTGGGACGGCCCGATTATAGTCACGGCACGGTGCCTGGAGCCCACATGACGGCTTCCACGCCAAAGACCAATGGTCCCCTCCCGAAGTCCGATTGTCATGTTCCGGCCGGCCATTTGGCACTCCTCAACTCTTCGATATATAGACACAATACGAAATAGCCACAAGGGATCAGTGATGACCTTGAAGGGTGGGGGTCTTGCGAGCGGGAAGAACTCGTGAGCGATTGAACCAGACCGGCGGCATCACTTTTGCGTATTCTGCGTGGGTCGTCGCTGTGAAGTGGACCATCGACAGACACGAAGAAGTGCCTATGGGCAGACAGGGGGAGCGGCGTACAGCAGTCCAGCACCCCATTACGTTCGATGGGGCTCAGGGCTTTCCATTAAGAACGATCTTTCCTCTTCCCAGAATCGGTTCCGCCGTCGTAAGTCGTTGGCCCGTACATCCCGTACATTTTTCCGACGTCAACATACTGCGTGTGTACATTTCTGCCCGGCAACGGCCTGTAGAAGCGGGTGAAGCGGAGGTCACCTGGGGTGCAGGGAAGGATTTCGGAGTCCAGTCCCGTCGCCTGAGACGTGCTGAACAGGAGCGCTCGCAAGCGCATGTCGCCGAGCTGCGCCAGGGCCGGGAATCCCGAATGAGCGTGGAAGCCTGAGCCCGAATCCTCATCGGCCGCGCCCCTGAGAGCGGAGATCACATGGACGCCCAGAAGGATCGACGAGCACATGTGCGGTA
>JBFGRH010000193.1:0-4436 GCA_041563795.1 Nitrospiraceae bacterium
ACTGACCGAAACCATCCGCGGTGAGCCGGCGCCGACGCTGCTGTCGCTGCTCGACACCTGTGCCACCGGCATGGGCAGCCGGCGCCTGCGCCATGCGCTGCACCACCCGCTGACCGACCGCGCAGCCTTCGACTCGCCGGTGTCAGGGGGCGGGTTCTCCGTCGCCACTATCTGCTTGAAGCCGCGGCCGTGGCTGGCGTACCGTAGCGCGTAATTCACATCACTCATCCACCCATCAGAAAGGAACAGCATGCGTATTGGTGCATTGTGTCTTCCGGTGTTCGTGTGCCTCGCGGTCTCGACGGCGGCGGCGGCGCCCGAGCCGGCCAACGAGGATCAAAAAACGCTCTACGCGCTCGGTGTCGCGATCAGCCAGTCGCTCGCCAATTTCAGCCTCAGCGAGTCCGAGCTGGAAATCGTGAAGGCCGGCATCACGGACGGGGTCCTCAACCGGAAACCCAAGGTGGATGCCCAGGCGTTCATGCCGAAGGTGCAGAAACTGCAGCAGGCCCGGGCGGCCGTGCTGGCGGACAAGGAGAAGAAAGCCGGGGACGCCTATCTCGCCAAGGCGGCGTCGGAGAAGGGCGCCACCAAGACCGCCACGGGCATCGTGATCCAGATGATCAAAGAGGGCAAGGGTGCGTCGCCCAAGGAGGCGGACACGGTCAAGGTGCATTACCACGGGACGCTGACCGACGGGACGGTGTTCGACAGCTCGGTGCAGCGGGGCGAGCCCGCCACGTTCCCGCTGGCGCAGGTCATTCCCTGCTGGACCGAGGGAGTGCAACGCGTCAAGGTCGGCGGCAAGGCCCGGCTGATCTGTCCGGCGAATCTGGCCTACGGGGACCGCGGCGCGCCGCCCGCGATCAAGCCCGGCGCGACGCTGATCTTCGAGGTCGAACTCCTCGACATCGTCAAGAAGTAGGGACAACCGGCAGGACGGCCGCGCGCGCGGAGGGCGCGGCCGTCCCATGGGAGGATCATGAGCACGGCGGCAGCGGGCCGCACCACCACGAATATTCCGCAGCGCATGGACCGGCTGCCCTGGTCGCGGTGGCACCGGCTGGTCATTATCGCGCTGGGTGTGACCTGGATCCTCGACGGCCTTGAAGTCACGATCGTGGGCGCGCTCGGCGCCATCCTCACGCACAGCACCACGCTCAACTTCAGCCCCTCCGAGGTCGGCCTCACCGCCTCCGCCTACCTGGCCGGATCCGTATTCGGCGCGATCGTCTTTTCCTACCTCACCGACCGCCAGGGCCGCAAAAAATGGTTCCTCATCACGCTGTTTATTTACCTGGCCGCGACGGTGCTGACGGCCTTCGCCTGGAACCTGTGGAGCTTCCTGGTGTTCCGGTTCCTCGCCGGGGCCGGCATCGGCGGCGAATATGCCGCGATCAACTCGGCCGTGGATGAGCTGATCCCGGCGCGGGTGCGCGGGCACACGGACCTGGTCATCAACGGGAGCTGGTGGCTGGGCGCGGTGTTCGGCGCGCTGCTCACGATTCCCCTGCTGAATCCGCTCCTCGTGCCCGAACACCTCGGCTGGCGGCTCTGCTTCGGGCTCGGCGCCGTCCTGGGGCTCGGCATCATCCTGATCCGGCGCCTGGTCCCTGAAAGCCCCCGCTGGCTGGTGACACAGGGCCGGGTGGCGGAGGCCGAGGCGATCGTCGTGAACATCGAGGAGACGGTCATGCTCAGCGAGGGCCTCGACTCGTTGCCCGAGCCGGAGGGCTCCCTCACGATCAACCCGCGGGAGAAATCGGGATTCGGCACGGTGGCGCGGGAGCTGCTCGGGACCTATCCGGATCGGACGGTGCTCGGCCTGTCGTTGATGATCAGCCAGTCGTTCCTCTACAACGCCATCTTCTTCACCTTCGCCATCGTGCTCGAACGCTACTATGACGTGCCGGCCGGTAAAGTGGGCCTCTACATCATCCCCTTCGCCATCGTGAATTTTCTGGGCCCCCTGCTGCTCGGCCGCTATTTCGACACGATCGGCCGCAAGCCGATGATCACCTTCACCTACGGGATCTCGGGGCTCCTGCTGGCCGTTACCGGTTACCTGTTTTCGCAGGGCTACCTGACCGCCATGACCCAGACCCTCGCCTGGTCCGCCGTGTTCTTCTTTGCCTCAGCGGGCGCCAGTTCCGCCTACCTGACTGTGAGCGAAATCTTTCCGATGGAGATCCGCGCGATGGCGATCGCACTGTTCTTCGTCGTGGCGCAGGGTGCGGCCACGGTGGCCCCCTGGCTGTTCGGGATGTTGATCGAATCCTCGCCGATGGGCGTGCTCTACAGCAATCTCATTGGGGCGGGGCTGATGATGGCCGGCGCGGTGGTCGCGGCCGTGTTCGGCGTCAAGGCCGAGCGGCGGTCGCTGGAGCACATCGCCAGCCCGCTCGCCGCGCGGCATGCGGAAGGAGAGTAGGCCCGCGTTTATTGCGATCCCGGTGTGACGATTTTCAGGCCGGCAATGCCGGCCACGATCAATCCGATACAGGCGGCGCGCGTCAGATCCCTCGGCTCGCCCAGCAGGGCCATCCCCACGAGCGCGGTCCCCACGGCGCCGACGCCGGTCCAGACCGCGTAGGCCGTGCCGATCGGCAGGCCCTTCAGCGCCAGCGACAGGAACCAGAAGCTCACGATCATGGCCGTGACGGTGCCCGCGCTCGGCCAGGGCTGCGTCCAGCCCTCCGTATACTTGAGCCCCACGGCCCAGACCACTTCGAACAGCCCGGCGATCAGCAGATAGACCCATTCCATGTCATGTACTCCTTGACGGAAGGGTGTCAGGAATCTTTACAAAACGGTCCCTGACACCGTGTGGTTCTATTTTTTCACGAAGGCGGATTGCAGGAGCGTGGCATCGAAGCCCTGCGGCACGGTGCCGGTGCGGGCGTAGTGGTAGATGGCCACGTGGAAGATGGATGAGAGCGTCGTCATGGTCAGGCTGAGGAGGACACCGTAGACGATGGCCGTTCCGATCAGCAGCAGCCCGTTCAGCAGCGCCCCTTGCATGAGGTATCCAATCCCGAACATCGCGATCGCAAAAGCCGGCAGGGAGAAGAAGAACGCAAGTCCGCCGTAGCCGATTCCGCCGGCGAGTTGTTCCCCCCACGTCCGCTTGAGCGTCGCCGCCGATTCCTTGATGGCCTCGACCGGGCCCTTTCCCTCGATGACCAGGATGGGGACGACGAAGTAGGTGGCGAGGCTCCAGGCGACCCCGATCGTGCCGACGATCAATCGCATGATCCACCCGGAGCGCTCTTTCATCGCCTGCAGGATCAGGCCGACCGTCGCCGCCAGCAGGACCCAGGCGAAGAGTTCGCCCTTCCTTGCCCAGGCGCCGCGGATGCCATCCATCAATGTCGGGTCGTGCCCGGTCATGCGCAGGTGCACGGCTGCGATCAGCGACGCGTTAAAGAACACCACGGTGAAATAGGTGCAGACGTAGAAGAGGAACAGTTGCGCGGAGGCGAGAAACTGGTCCCATTCGCTCGCCCCGTCCGCCGAGCGGAGCCACGACAGATCCTGCGCGAGCGGCCCCACGAACGTCAGCGTCACGAGCATCGTCGCGATTCCCGACAGGACCGGAAACAGCAGCAGCTCCTTGTCGAGCATCAGGACCCGCCACGAGGCCCCCATCAACGCCCAGGTTCGTGAAAAGACACCCATGTGATTACCTGAAGATGTGCGTAGAAAGTGTTCCCGATACGTTGGTAACCGGAATCGGCGCGGTAATGCGCGCGGTGGATTGGGCCCGCTTATACGCCGCGGGGGAGGATCCGTCAAGCTGAGGGGTTCAGGCGCAGCAGGGTGTCAGGCCGTGCCGCGTCCCGGGCTTCCTTGCTGCAGAGTCCCGATCAAACGCTGAAGGCGCTCGGCCTGGCTGGGCTCCAACTGGATGAACCGGACCCCGAAATCGCTTCCGGAAACCCAGGAGACCTCCGCCAGTTCCACCTCGATCGGCGAGCCCTGGGACGATGGATGGATACGCAGCGGCATGACCGCATCGCGTTCCGGAGGGATGGGGGTTTCGATCGCACAGCCTCCCAGGGAAAGATTGAACAGTATGCCGCCGCTGACGCCACAATCGCCCAGGAAGGACACCGGGTACCGCACCGTCGCACGACGATCCTTGGCCGTTTCCATATGAAGCCCCTCCGGTATGAGATACGAGGCCTTTCAGAGAAAGAGATAACGAATTCCGGAGGAGTTCGACAGGGCTGAATGGCTGGTCCGGGCAAGCCGTTCGGCCTTTCAGGAAGGCCGGGTGGTCTGGTTGTCTTGCGGCCGAAGTCGTGGTTCCGCGATTGTTTTACCTAGGTGGATTGCAGGAGCGCAACGTCAAATCCCTGCGGGAGGCTCTACCAATTTTCCTTGGCCTCGTAAGGTGAGAAAGGCGCGGAACCTTTTCTATCCATTCCGATCGG
>JBFGRH010000194.1:0-4424 GCA_041563795.1 Nitrospiraceae bacterium
CACGCCGCCTGCCCTTCGTCGAGGTAGGCCGAGCACCATCGGATCATTTCCCCGTCGAGATCCGCCGAGAGCTGAGTGCCCAGCGTCCGGTCGCACCAGCCTGCCAGCGTGAGGTGGTGCCCCAGGGCCTGGCGGTCCGCCTGGACCTGGCGCCGCACCAGTGCCTCCACGGTCTCCGGTCGAAGGCCGGTCCGCAGGCGATCCGCCAGTGATTCCAGCACCGGACGCTCCGGGTCGTTGTCGATCAGCGCCTCGAGGGCCTCCTGGGCCGGCGCGGTGATTCCGTCGACAAAGTGCGCCCGAAGCGCTTCGCGGTGGGAAATCCGACGCGAGCCGAGCACGACCACATCTTCCTGAACGAGCGGACTGAGTACGGCCTCCACGTGCCGGTCGGTAATGCGTCCCTGTCGGTAGTAGTCACGGTACTGGCTGTTGTCCAGGTAGCCGCGCCCGCCCCAGTACTGTTCCGTTCGACGGATCGCGTCCTCGAAGTCAAGTTCCTCCAGGCCGACCAATGGGTTCACGGCGATCGCCGTGCGCAGGGGCCACAGGGGAGGAATGAGTTCGCTGGCCAGTTTGACCAGCGCCCACACCTCGGCCCGCTGCGATTCGGTATAGGTGGGCCTCGGTCGATCCAGCCGGCTGGCGATCATGGGCTCACCTGCCGGTGACCCACCACCGTGGAGACGGCCCCCTGGTCGTAGTGAAGAAAATCCGGTGGGACCATGCCGGCCGCTGCCAGCAGGCCGATGATGAGCACCAGCGCGACCATTTCAGAAGGACCGAGGTCACGATGAACGAGATTCAGGGGCACCTCCCGGAAGAGCAGTCGCTGCAGAAGCGAGACCATCAGCAGGGAGACCGCCAGCCAGATCAGCAGCACCGCCATCATGCTCACCACCCCGGGGGACGCGGCCGTGGCCACGAGGCCCAGGAAGCCCGCGAACACGCCGAAGACCGGCAGGCCCATCGCGGCCATGAGCAGCAACCCGACGAGCGTGGCAAACCTCGGCATCGGACGGGCGAGGCCCTGCAGCCGGTCCAGCGACATCGACCCGTAGCGGACCTCCAGCAGGTGCGACGCCAGCAGCAGGCCGCTCGAGGCCAGCGTGACGAGAGACAGAAACCACCCTGCCTCCAGGGCGGTTCCTCCGGTGGCGCCCGCATGCCACCACACGAGTCCGATCAGGATGGTGGCGATGGAGGCGAGCGTCCGTGGCAGATGGACCTGGACCGACGCGCGGACGGCCACGTAGAGGGATCCGCAGAGGGCCAGCGGCGTGAGCATCTCGACCAGGGATGCCGGCACCTCGGCGATGATCCGAGTCAGCGCATGCCAGCCCAGGGCGGGAAGCAGCACGACGAGGAAGGCCGGCAGGGTTCCCGGCAAACTGCTCACCGATCCGACAAAAGCGGTGTGAAAGGGAAACAGCGGCAACAGCACGGCGCAGGCGATCAGCCGGAGGACAGCCGCGGTGGCGCCCGTTGCGACGCTCGATGCCGCCAGGGCCAGCGCCCCGACGGCCAATCCCGCCACAGATCCCCAGGCCAGGGGATCCGCTTCCCGTTTCGCCCTCCGGACGATGAGAAGTGCGAGCGTGCCCATGAGGCCGCCCAACAGAACGAGCGACATCGGCGGGCCGGAGGCCAGCCCGCCGAGACCCAACCCAAGCAGCGCCAGCGTCGCCACCATTGGCACCATCGCCCTTCTGGTGGGCTGTTGGCCGAGGAGCGCCAGCACCGCCGCCAGGGCGATCACCACCATCACCGCGATCGTTGCCGGGTCTGGCCCCTGGAGGACGCCGGTCGCGAGCCCGATCAGCATCGAGACCGCCGAGATGAGCGCAACCCCCCTTGCCACCCGCGTCCGAGTCCGGAAGGCAAAGCTGGCGGCGGCGCCAACGAACGGAAGGATCAGCATGCCCGTCGTCCAGTCCATGCTGTCTTCCTCAGGGGAGCCATTCCGGCAACGTGGCATCCACCCGTCGGCGGAAACGGGTGAAGGCCTGGCCCAACCGAGCATAGACCGCATCCACGTACAGGCGATTCCAGAACCAGACATACAGACGCGGCATGATCTCGTGGGTCCAGTTCGGGATCAGGGTGTGCTCGCCCCGCACGTTGGTGTAGATCACCGCCCAACCCCCGATGACGAGCACCGTCACGACCGCGATGAAGAAATCGAACAGCCAGAGGGGAAACGCCGCCGCCTGGAAATATCGGGACGCCTCACCGGGAGCCGGATAGAGGAAATACGTGAAGGTCTCCGCCGCCCACAAGTACGTGATCATCACGGCAAAAATGGCGAGCACCATGACGCCGGCGACCCACCAGGATCCGACGGCCTTCAGCCGGTACAGGCTCAGGATGGCCTGCGCCGACGTGACCCAGGCAAAAAACAGGAAGATCACGGCGCCCTGGGCATCCCGCAGCGGCACCTGGACCACCCCGTGCGCGATCAGCAGGATGACAAGCGGAAGCAACAGCGTCATCACCACGCCGGTGGCCCACGGGAGATGCGGCAACGTCTCCTCATCCGAAACCTGGTGGTCGGAGGGAAATTTCGGGTCCCGGCGCGCTTCATGGATGGCGTTGCCCGCCCAGAGAAAGAGCGTCGCCTTGAACACGCCGTGGGCGATCAGGTGAAAAATGGCCAGCGCGAAGGCGCCCAGCCCGCATTCCATCGTCATGTAGCCCATCTGCCCCATCGTGGAAAACCCCAGCATCTTCTTGACGTCCGGCTGCGTCAGCATGATGGAGGCCCCCACGATGACGGTCACGCCGCCCACGAGGAAGGCCAGGTGCAGGGTATCCGGGGCCTGCCCGTACAGGGGCGCCAGCCGGTTGATCAAGAACCCTCCCGCGTTGACGATTCCCGCATGCATGAGCGCGGACACCGGCGTGGGCGTGTCCATCGTGTCCGGCAGCCAGACATGGAGCGGGAACTGGGCGGATTTGGCCATCGCCCCCACGAACAGGAGCATCGTGATCGCGGTCGCAGCGCTCAGCTCGGGGCCCCCGGTCCACAGGGGCACCATCACCGGGTGCTGCACGGCGCGCTCAAAGAGCACGGTATGCTCGAGCGTGCCGTAGACCCGGTAGGCCAACAACACGCCGCCCAGAAACATGACGTCACCCAGCCGCAGCACGAGCCAGGTCTTGAACGCCGTCTGCAGCGCCGGCCCGTGGGTGTAGTTGTAGGCCAGCAGCAGATACAGGAGCCAGCTCACGAGTTGCCAGCACACGAACAGCATCAGCAGATTGGCGCTGCACACCAGCGTGAGGAGCACCGAGGTGATGGTCCCCATCAGTGCGTAGAAGCGCGCATAGCCGCGCTCGCCCTGCATGTACCGGATCGAATAGACATGGACGATCATGCTCACGCCGGTGATCAGCACCATCATCACGGCGCTGAGGCGGTCGATGAACAGGGACAGGTTGACCGAAAACGGGAGGAGGGAATGCGGGTTGTAGAGGGGGAGGTGAACCGGCCCCTGGGCCCGGACTGCATAGAGGGCCCAGAGGGACAACAGGAACGCCACCACCACCGCGGGCACGCCGATCTTGTAGCTCTGTTCACGCAGCCGAACACCGAGCAGGGCGATCAGGGCTCCGCCCAGCAGCGGCAACAGAGGGATCAAAATTAGAACTTCATCTGGCATCGTCCATACTCACGGCTAGGAAACACGTCTCCTGGTCGCGATGTTCACTCATGCGCATAAAAAAAGCCAGCCACGCTCGCCCGGATGTCTCCAGCGAGCGCCGGCTGGCTTGTACTGCTCCGGCCCTCGTCAGATGCGAAAGCCGACCGCCCTACAGCCCCATCACTCATGAGAAGGTTCCGTCCGGCCTGGCCGAAACGCGTGACGAGCGGCACCCTTCTAGTTGCAATCAACTGGCGGCTTACATACCATGAACGGCACTATGGCTCAAGAGGCCAATAGGCCCAGTGTCCTGGGTCTTTGGACACATAACAAAGGAGCACCCGTGACAAACGGACAATCCCAGGGCGAGATCGAGGTGGCGATTCGCAACGCGATCATCAAGTTCGAACAGGAATTCATGGGCCGGGGACCCACCGACGTTCGGGCGTGTATCCTCCGTGATGTGATCCTGGTCCGGCTCAAAGGAGTCTTGACGCAGGCAGAACGCCAGCTGGCCAATAACGCGGACGGTGTCGAAATGGTCAAGCGCATGCGGCAGAACCTCATCGCGCAGGGGCGCGATAAGCTGTGCGAGCAGATCAATACCATCACCGGCGCCAAGGCGACCGCGCTCTTCACGGACATCGACACGACGGTCGGCGAGCGCGTGGTCGTCTTCACCATGGACCGGGACCTGGACACCGCCACGCTGTAGCCGGCAGCCTGACTTCAACCCGTTTCAGCGTTCCTGTTTGGCAAGAAGGCAGAAACCCGGCCTCG
>JBFGRH010000195.1:0-4418 GCA_041563795.1 Nitrospiraceae bacterium
CGCCGGCTCCATCAACACGCCGCGATTCGCGGTCAGCAAGGAAAACCCCTGGTAAATGAGTCCCTGCGTGCGGCAGATCTCCCGCACCTCCTTGTCCCATCCGAGCGCGGCATAACAGCGGTTCTGCACCATCATGGGTTTGTGCCTGGCCCGCTCGCACAGGAGCGCGAGCTGCTCGGCCGTGACGTTGCTGATGCCGATCATTTTGGTTTTCCCCGAATCGTAGAGCCCCTCGATGGCCGCCCACACCTCCCAATCGGCCGCGCCCAATCCATGACGCGAGTAGGGCCCGTGCAGGACGTAGGAATCGAGGTAGTCCGTATGGAGATGGCCCAGTGAACTGTCAAACGACTGGTTCACCTGCGTGGTGAGATCGGCCTTGGCGTCGTAGGGCGTGCGATGGTCCTGGCCGTTGACCGGCGTGAACTTGGTCTGGACAAAGAGCGAGTCCCGCTTGACCCCCTGCTTCGCGAGGGCCAGCAGCGCCTCCCCCACCAGCGCTTCCTGGTAATGGATGAGCTGGTTGGCTGTGTCGATGGCCCGGAAGCCGGCCGCCACGGCCTGCTGGACGAGCTGGGTCGTGGCCTCCTTCTTCCAGGCCGTCCCGTACATCCAGGATGGAACCGGCACATTATTGTAGGCTTTCAACGACATACGCTGCCCACAGTATACCGGCTTCCCTTTCGAGTTGACCATCGCATTTTAATTCTTGACTGAACGTTCCAGAATGTGATAACTTTCCGTCCGTCCCGGAGATCGCTATGGCTCGCCCGAAAGAATTCGTTCCCGAAGAAGCGCTCGACAAGGCCATGGAAGTGTTCTGGCGCCATGGTTACGAGGCGACCTCGATCGAGGACCTCGTGGAGCAGATGGGCGTCAATCGCGGGAGCCTCTACGAAACGTTCGGCGACAAGCACCAGCTGTTCCTCTCTTGCCTCGACCGGTATTGTGAGTCCATCGCGGGTGAACGGTTGGCGCTGTTGGATCAACCGGGCCCGGCGTTGCCGGCGATCCGTCAATTTTTCGGCGGCATGGCCAAGGTGGCCGGGACCGAGGAGGCGAAGCGGGGATGCCTCGTCGTCAACAGCATCATGGAGTTGGGCCCCCACGAAAAAGATACGAATGAGCGGCTCTCCCGGGTGCTGGACAGGATGGAAGACAAGTTTCACCGGCTGCTGGTGCGGGCCAAGAACAACGGCGAATTACAGCCGCATCATCAACCCCGTCCCCTCGCCCGATACCTGGTGACCATGCTCCAGGGCGGGGCCGTGATGATCAAGGCCGGCGCATCCCCGAAAGTGATGGAGGACGTGATCGAGACCGGACTGTCCGTGCTGGGGTAAATTTTTTTGGCCGATTATGGAACAAGCGTTCTAGTTACTCGGCGTCATAAGGAGGTGTCCATGACATGCCATCGCTGCAATGGGCTGATGATCCGGGAACAGTTCAATGAAGTCATGAGCGTCGCCGGAGAAACCGAATTCACCGGCTGGCGCTGCCTCAACTGCGCGGCCGTCTTCGACCCGGTGATCGAGGCCAACCGGCGGCGCATGGAGGAAGCCGCGGCGTCGGCCAGGCGCCCCGTGCGCCGGTCCGACCTGGTTTCCGCCTAGTCCGTGACCGACCCATTCATCTGAATCATGAAGGAGGATCCGATGACAACTGCCACGTCCCAGGCGAAATTGGAAGACATCTATTCCGCGGTGGAGAAGGCTTATGGCTGGGTTCCGAACCTCGTCAAGGAAATGGGGGCCAGCGTGCCGGTGGTGCAGACCTATCTCACCGGGCAGGAGGCCCTGTCCAAGGGCTCGCTCAACCCGAAGGAGCAGCAAGCGGTCCAGCTCGCGGTGGCCGCCTTCAACCGGTGCCACTACTGCCAGGCGGCCCATGGCTGGATCGGGCAGAAGGTCCGGATCGCGCCGGAGGATGTCGAGGCCATTCGCGCAGGAAAGGTCCCCTCTGACCCGGCCCTGGCGTCGATCGTCGAGACGACCCGGCTCATCCTGCAGAAACAAGGATGGCTCAGCGCAGAGGAACTGCGGGAAGCCGAGGCCAAGGGAATCTCGAAGGCCAGACTCTACGAAATCATCGGCTACATCGGGCTGAAGACCATCACGAACTACATCAACCACATCGCGCACACGCCGGTGGATGCGCAATTTACCGCCTGAGCGGCGGCAGAGGCACGGCCATTTTACTCACTCATTCAAAGGGAAGGAGACACATCATGCGCGCTGCCACCACGCACAATCTGGAGACCAGGCTCAAGGATCTTCATGAGTATATCCGTGAAGGACGGATCATCGACGCGATGCGGGAATTCTATGACGACGGCGTGTCGATGCAGGAAAACGCCCACCCGCCCACCGTGGGGCTGGAGGCGAACATCGAGCGGGAGAAACAGTTTCTCAAAGGCGTGAAGGAGTGGAAAGGCTTCGAGGTGAAATCCATCGCCGCGGGTGATGATATGACCGTGTATGAATCCGTGTTTGATTTCATCGCCACCGACGGCACGCCGGTGCACATGGAACAGGTGGATGTCGCCCGGTGGCGCGATGGCAAGATCGTGCACGAGCGGTTCTATTACGACACCGGCAAGACCGCGGCTTAACCCTATGTTCTCGGCCGTGCGATCCATCGAATTGACCTGGGGACCGCGACATGCTTGACTACCAGCTCCCCATCTCTGTCGAGAGGAGAATTCCATGCATCGGATGATGAGTGTTCTCACATTGACGCTGATCCTGACCGGACTCACCGGCTGCAGTTATCTGTTCTATCCCCGCGCGGACGACTACGCGATGAAGGCGAAGGGCGCCTCCGGCGTCGAGACGATGATCAATCTCACGACCATGATGGAAACGAGCGCCACGGCCGCCAAGGGCGGCAAAGGCCTGGACCAGGCGCTGGACGATTACCACAACCAGTTCCACGCCCTGCTGGATTCATACTGCAGCGTGACGAAGGAGCAGGCCAAGACACCCGCCTACGACCTGGCCGTGACGCACAAGAAGGAATTGACGGCGATCTTCAAGCGGCTGTGGAAATTCAAGGATCACCAGCCCCAGCGCGACCAGCACCTCGACCTGTCCATCACCGAGTTGAAGGAACTGCGCGCGACGCTGCAAACCTTGAAATAATCGTGACGCGGAGGCCGGTCATGAATTCCCCCACTGGAAGACCTGCCAGCGGCCCGGTCACCCTGCTCATCGGGACGCGCAAGGGCGCCTTCCTCCTGCGCGGCGACCGCGCGCGGCAGACCTGGAAACTGTCCGCCCCGATGTTTCTCGGCCACATCGTGCATCACGTCGTGCCCGATCCGCGGGACCGGCGCACGATACTGATGGCGGCCAGCACCGGACACCTCGGACCCACGATTTTTCGCTCGACTGACGCCGGCAAGACCTGGAAGGAGGTGCAGCAGCCGCCGGCCTTCCCGAAGGTTCCCGAAGGACAACAGGGACGCGCGGTCGACCATGTCTTCTGGCTCGCTCCCTGCCACGCCAACGAACCCAACGCCTGGTACGCCGGCACCTCTCCGCAGGGCCTCTTCCGCTCCGACGACGGCGGGGTCACCTGGCAACCGTTCTCGTACATCAACGACGATCCACAGTACCGCGAGTGGATGGGCACCGTACAGGACGGCACACCGGACGGCCCGAAGCTGCACTCGATCCTCGTGGACCCGCGCGATCCCCGGCACCTCCTCTTTGCCATGTCCAGTGGCGGGGTGCACGAATCGCGAGACTCCGGCAAGACCTGGGTGACCCTCTTGAAAGGCCTCGACGTGGTCGAGGGCTTCGACCGCTCCTCCCCGACCTTTCACGATCCCCATTGCATTCGGCTCTGCCCGACGAACCCGGACCGCCTCTACCAACAGAACCACTGCGGCATCTACCGGCTCGACCGCCCGTCGAATGAGTGGGTGCGCATCGGCCGGAACATGCCGAAGAAGGTCGGCGATATCGGGTTTCCGATGGTCGTACACCCGCGCAATGCGGACACCGCCTGGGTCTTTCCGATGGACGGCGGCACCGTCTGGCCGCGGGTGAGCCCGGACGGGAAGCCGGCCGCTTATGTCACGCGCAACGCCGGGGAGAGCTGGACGCGGCTCGACAAGGGCTTCCCCCGATCGAATGCCTGGTGGACGCTGAAGCGCCAGGCCATGACTAACGATGGGCATGAACCGGTGGGCCTTTATGTAGGGACGACGAGCGGAGAAATCTGGGCGAGCAAAAACGGGGGGGCGGCCTGGGGCTGCGTAGCCCGGCACCTGCCCGAAATCTATTCGGTGGAGGCCGCGACCTCGTGACCGTGCACATTCCGGGCGCGCTTCACTCGTATACAGAGCGGAAGAGCGAGGTGGAGGCGGAAGGCGGAACTCTGGCCGAGGTCCTGGCGGCGCTGGATCAACGCTA
>JBFGRH010000196.1:0-4404 GCA_041563795.1 Nitrospiraceae bacterium
GCCAATCTGGTGCCAAACTTTTCTAACACGTCCCTGAATGCTGGCAAGTTTTGTGGGACAGTCACTATTGGAGTAGCCCACTGAACGTGGCGAAGCGTTAAAGGCGACGGGTCTGTAAGCGACCCGTCGCCGTTCTATTTTAAAAGTAGGGTGGCGAGGTCGAGCGGACTTTGCCGAAGAAGCGGGGCACCCGCCGAGGCTTTAGCGGGCAGGAAAGCTGGAACTGACTGAAGCACCGCGATCGCAGATCGCGGCTGATGGAATTCCAGAAGGCTTCCGCCAGCTAAAGCCCGGAGGGGTCGCTTCGAGAGGCGCGGACGCGCGAGCCTTGCCACCCTGCTTTGTGGCTAAGCCTGAATAGTTCGCCCTTCGTCAGCGGCTGTTTGCCAGCTCACTTTTTTCCCACTTCCCCTTCTTTGTCGGCTCTTCCAGCGCTTTCGCCAGCGCTTTCAGAAACCGCGTGCGCGGCCAGGGAGTAGCGCCCAGCCGTGCCACGTGTTCGGTATGCACCTGGCAATCGAACAGGTGGAAGTCCCACACTTGTAGCTGCCTGATCAGATGCACGAAGGCGACTTTTGAGGCATTGGGATGGGCGGCGAACATGGACTCGCCGAAGAAGGCCGCACCCAGCGAGACCCCGTAGAGCCCTCCGGCGAGTTTTCCCTCCCGCCACGCTTCGGCTGAATGCGCGTAGCCCATCTCGTGCAGCGTGACGTAGGCGCGGATCATGTCTTGCGTGATCCAGGTGCCCCTCTGGCCCGGCCGTTTGATGGTGGCGCACTTCCTGATGACCTGCTCGAAATCCGTGTCGAACCGAACCTCGAACTGCTGCTTGTTGAGGGTTGCCCGCAGGCTGCGGCTGACGTGCAGGTCGGCTGGCTTAAGCGTCATGCGCGGGTCTGGGGAAAACCACAAGAGCGGCGATTTCGTATCATAGGGCCAGGGGAAGATGCCTTGGGCGTAGGCGGCGAGGAGGCGTTGGGGATTCAGGTCGCCGCCGTAGGCGACCAACCCCTCGGCATCGGCCTTGCGGGGGTCGGGGAAGGGATAGTCATCCGTGAAGTAGTGCGACGGCATCAGTTTCCCGGCGCTTGCGGATGCGCGGGCGGCCACATTATAATCGCGCGCGTTTCACGTTCACACTCTCAAATCACGAAGGAGCGATCAGAACCATGTCAGAACGGACCTTGGCGATCATCAAGCCGGACGCGGTGAAGAAGCATGCGATCGGCGACATCATTAAAATGTACGAGGGAGCCGGCTTGCATCCGGTGGCCATCCGCATGATACGGATGCCGAAGGCGACGGCGGAGGGCTTTTATGCCGTCCACAAGGCGCGGCCGTTTTTCGACAGCCTGACCACCTTTATGGCCTCCGGCCCGGTGGTGGTGCTCGTGCTGGAAGGGAAGGATGCGATCAAGAAGCACCGCGATCTGATGGGCGCGACCGATCCCGCCAAGGCGGTGGCCGGGACAATTCGCAAGGCGCACGGGACGAACATCGAGTATAATGCGGTGCATGGCTCGGATTCCCCCGAGACAGCCCGCTTTGAAATCGGCTACTTCTTCCCCGAGATGGACCTGGTTGCCCGGTAACCTTTCCCGCCTCCTCTTCGTTTCCCTGGCCATCCTGATGCTCGCGGGCTGCGGCGGGCCGCACGTCCGCCTCATGCCGGGCGACGAGGTGCAGGAGCTGCTTATCCAGCAGGCGCAGGAGCATTTCGCGGAGGGGCGCTACGAGCAGTCCGTGCGGATTCTCCGCCGCGCGGTGGAGTCCTATCCGCGATCCCCCCGACAGGCAGAGGCCCGCTGGTGGCTGGCACGCTCCTACGAACAGTCCGGATTTTTCAAGGCCGCGCTGGCGGAATACCGCCTGCTGGCCGCGCAGCCGCCCACGAGTCCTCCGCAACCGGTCAACTATGCGCCCGAGGCCACCAAACGCATCGCCGCGCTGGAGCAGCGTCTGGGCATTCTCGCCAAGACGTCCCAGGGCCTGGTCGGACTGCAGGTGTCGCCCCATACCCTTCCCGATGCGGTCGCCATTGACCAGTGGATGGAGGGCATCAAGCAGGCGGGCATCACCATGCTGCTGCTGGATGCGGGGGTCAAACCGGACGCCGGGCAGGACGTCGTGAGCCCCGGAGTCTATTTCAAGACCAGTTGGGCCACGACGGTCCGGGATATCTTCGGCTACGCGGTGCCGGCGGCGCATCACCAGGGTCTCGCGGTGTTTGCCTCGGTCAGCCTGCGGCAGATGAACTGGCTCGATCGCCGGTTGGGGTGGAACGACGTCCTGGTGGATCGGTCCACGGGGCGCTCGTCTGTGTCGCCCGGGCTGGATTTGTTTCACCCGGCGTACCAGGAATACCTGATCGGGTTCCTGGCCGACCTGGCTGCGACGGGGATTGACGGCCTGCTGTTCAGGGCCGAGGCGGCCTCGGGACCGCAGGAAGGGTTTACGACCTATGGACTGCGCGGGTTCGAACGGGACTTCTCGGTCAAGCTCGATCCGGCGACGCTGTTATTTCCTGATCCGGCGGGAGGCCTCGCGGCGCCGGTCAGGAACGGGGGGTCGGTCCGTTTGGAGGGCATGCCGGAATATTGGCGCTGGCTCGGCTGGAAGGCCCGGGAAACGATCGCCGTCATGACCGAGTTGCGGCATGCGGTCCGTCAGCGCGCGCCGGTGATGCAGTTTGCGCTGGAGGTGCATCGCGAGGCGGTTTCCGATCCCATGGCGGCGCTGTTCCGGTATGGCGAGGATTTGTTGGAGGCCAAGGCCGCCCGGTTTGATTTTTATGTGACGGCCGAGGGACCGGCGCCCGCCTCGTACGTGACGGTTCCTCCGCCGAACAGCACCCCGGCCATCGTCCGGCCGGGCGGCACCTTCGTGAGCCGCGTGGTCGAGTTGATGGGCGAGGCCGATGATATCTGGCTGGCCAAGCCGCTGCCTGCCGGAGATCCGGCAAGGCCCTGGGCGCGCGTGGCGCCCGCCGCCGACCGCGCCTCGCTGGCCCCCGGTTTGGGGCTGGTCTACCTGGAAAGCCCTCTGGAGCTTCCTTGACAAGGCAGGGGAGCACTCTCTACGATCTCACCGCCGTCGCGCGTTACGCGATTATTCATCGAATGAAAGGGAGCCTATGTACCCGAAGGAGTTGAAGTATCACAAGGAGCATGAGTGGGTTCGCGTCGAGGGCAAGCAGGCCACGCTCGGCATCAGCCATTTTGCGCAGGATGCGCTGGGCGACATCGTGTTTCTCGACCTGCCGAAGGTCGGGGCGGCGGTCACGGCGAATCAGCAAGTCGGCGAGGTGGAATCCACGAAGACGACCTCATCCATTTATTCGCCGGTCGGCGGCAAGATCGTGAAGGTGAACCAGGACCTGAAGGACCATCCCGAAGTCGTCAACTCGGACCCCTACGGCAAGGGCTGGATCGCCGTCATCGAGCTGAGCGATCCCAAGCAGGTGGACGGGTTGATGACCGCCGCGCAGTACGAAGCCTTTCTCTCCTCCCAGAAAAAATGACCGCACCGAAGCACATCGCCATCCTGGGGGCCGGCCCGGGCGGGTACGTCGCCGCCATCCGGGCCGCCCAGCTGGGTGCGCGGGTGACGGTGATCGAAAACCAGGCGCTCGGCGGGGTCTGTCTGAACTGGGGCTGCATCCCCAGCAAGGCGTTGCTCGCCGTGGTGGAATTGGGCGACAAGGTCAAGAAGGCGGCAGACCTCGGCCTGACGCTCGACGGATCGGTCGGCTACGATCCCGTGCGCATGGTGGCCCGCAAGAACAAGGTGGTGGAGGGGCTGGTCAAGGGCATCGCGAGCCTCTTCAAGATCTGGAACATCGAGCACATCGAAGGGACCGGCTCATTGCTGGACGCGAAGTCGCTGCGCGTCAAGAAGCGCGACGGCACGGAGGCGACGGTGCAGGCGGATGCCATCGTGATCGGCACCGGCTCCTCCTGGCCGAACCTGCCGCTATTCCCGGTGGACGGCAAACAGATCATCACCAGCAAGGAAGCACTGGACCTGGGGTCGATCCCGAAGACGTTGCTGATCGTCGGCGGCGGCGTGGAAGGCTGCGAGTTCGCCTCCCTGTATAGCGGCCTGGGGACGAAGGTGACGCTGGTCGAGATGCTGCCGCAGATCCTTCCCCTCGAGGACGAGGAAATCGCGTCCTTCATGGCCCGCGAGCTGAAGAAGCGCGGGGTCGAGCTGTCCGTCGGCACGACCGTGGAGAAGGTCGACCGGCAGCCGGGCATTGTCCGCGCCACGCTCAAGGATGGCACCGTGGTCGAATCCGACCAGGTGCTCGTGTCGGTCGGGCGCGGGTTCAACTCGAAGAACATCGGACTGGAGAAGGCGGGGGTGCAGGTGGGCGCCAGGGGGGAGATTCTCGTCAACGAC
>JBFGRH010000197.1:0-4383 GCA_041563795.1 Nitrospiraceae bacterium
CCGACCGACTGCGTCAATCTGGCCGTCAAGAAACTGCTGCGCGGCACGCCGGCGCTGGTCGTCTCCGGCATCAACCGGGGAGTCAACCTGGGCGATGACGTGACCTATTCCGGCACCGTGTCCGCGGCCCTGGAAGGCACGATCATGGGATTCCTGTCCATCGCCGTGTCCCAGGAGGTCGGCAGGACGTTTTGTCCCGACGCGGCGGCCGTCTATGCGGCGCGTGTCGCGCGGGCGGTGCTCACGTACGGGCTGCCCGCCGAAACGCTCCTCAACGTCAATGTGCCGGACCGGCCCTTGAAGAAGATTGCCGGAGTCCGGGTCACGGCGCTCAGCCGGCGGCGATTCGACGAGCCGATTATTGAGAAGACGGACCCCCATGGAAGAAAGTATTATTGGATTGCCGGCACCCGCATCTCGTGGTCACGCAAGGACCAGTCCGATCACGACATGCTGACACGCGGGTTCGTGACGATCACGCCGATTCACCTGGACGTGACGCACCATGAGGCGATGGCGCAGCTGCGCGAGTGGGAAGGCCTGCTCGAGCGCGGGCGAAACGGCGGTTTGTCCGGTGCTGTTCGGGCCGCCAAAACAACCAGACGAACCAACTAAACACCACACACCATTGGTATGTTGAGAGTCCACAACACGCTCAGCGGGAAAAAAGAACCCTTCGAGCCGCTCAGGGCCGGCACGGTCAAGATGTACGTCTGCGGCGTCACCGTCTACGACGAATGCCATCTCGGCCATGCCCGCAGCGCCATGGTTTTCGAAACGATCCGGCGCTACCTGCAACACACGGGGCTCACCGTCACCTTCGTGAAAAACTTCACGGACGTCGACGACAAGATCATCAACCGCGCCAACGAACTCAGGACTCCCTGGCAGGCCGTCACGGCCAAGTACATCGATGCCTATCACCGGGACATGGGACGGCTCGGCATCCAGCCGCCGACCGTCGAGCCGAAGGCCACGGAACACATGGCGGAGATCATCGCGCTGGTCGAGAAATTGATCCGCCAGGGCGTCGCCTACCAGGTCGATGGCGATGTGTATTTTCAAGTCGAGCGGTACGGGGCCTACGGCCGCCTCTCCGGGCGCAAGCTCGAGGACATGCAGGCCGGGGCCCGGGTGGAAGTGGATGCGCGCAAGCGTCATCCCATGGATTTCGCCCTCTGGAAGGGCGCCAAGCCCGGGGAACCGGCCTGGGACAGCCCCTGGGGCAAGGGCCGGCCCGGCTGGCACATCGAGTGCTCGGCCATGTCCATGAAGCACTTGGGGGAAACCTTCGACATCCATGGCGGCGGGGCGGACCTGATTTTCCCCCATCACGAGAACGAGATCGCCCAGTCCTGCGCCGCGACCGGCAAGGAGTTCGCCCGCTACTGGCTCCACAACGGCTTCGTGCAGATCAATCAGGAGAAGATGTCCAAGTCCCTGGGGAACTTCTTCACGATCAGGGAGATTTTCGAAAAGTGGGGGTACCGCGAGGCGGTGACGGCGGAAGTGCTGCGGTATTTCCTCCTGTCCACGCACTACCGGAGTCCGCTGGATTTTTCTGATCAGGCACTCGTGGAGAGCAAACGGGCGCTGGATGGATTCTACGGGCTGTTCCAGCGTCTGCAGGAGGCATCCCAGGATTCGGGCGGAGGGGAGGCGCGGGTCGATGCCCTGGTCGAGCCGCTGGACGGCGCCATCCGGCAGGCCATGGACGAAGACTTCAATACCCCTGCGGCGGTGGCGCTCTTGCAGCGGTTGCGCGCGGACGTGAATAAACTGGCCGATGGGGGACTGTCGCGGCAGGCCGGCACCGCGATTCGCGAGACCTTCCGCTCGGCGGGGCAGATGTTCGGGTTGTTCCAGCTGACGGCGAAGGACTGGGAATTTCAGGATCTCGGCATCAAATTGAACAGGGCTGCCGCGTTATCCGATGAGGACGTTGAACGCCTCGTGGCTGAACGGAACGCAGCCAGAAAGCGGAGGGATTTTGCGAGAGCGGATGAAGCCAGGCAAGCCCTGGCCGCGCAGGGAATCACGCTGGAGGACCGGCCCGACGGCACCACCCGCTGGAAGCGCTGAGTCCGGCGAGGTCATCTTCGGTTTGCATGCCGTCGAGGAGGCGCTGCGCTCGGGGGCGCGGCCGCTGCGCCGGCTGGCCGTCGTGCACACGGGCCGGCAGTTCAGCGACCTCGTCGAACTGGCCCGCAAGGCCGGCGTGCCGGTCCGCATCGAGCCGCGGCAGGCCCTGGACCGGCTGGTGCCCTCCGGCCGTCATCAGGGCATCGTGGCGCTGGCCGGGGCCAAGGCCTACGTCGAGCCGGAGGACATGCTCCGGACGGCGCGCGACCGGAACCAGCCGGCGTTGGTCCTGCTGCTCGACGGCGTCGAAGATCCCCACAACCTCGGTGCGGTGCTGCGGACGGCCGAGGCATCCGGCGCGCACGGCGTGGTGATTCCCGAGCGCCGATCGGTCGGACTCACGGGCACCGTGGCCAAGGCCTCCGCCGGCGCGGTGGAGCACCTGCCGGTGGCCTGCGTGACGAACCTGTCACGTACCATCGAGCAACTGAAAGAACAGAACATCTGGGTCTACGCGCTCGATCCCTCGGCGGAGAAACCCTACACCGCACTCGATCTAAAAGGTCCGGTGGCGCTGGTGCTGGGCGGAGAGGGCAAGGGCGTCCGCGCCGGCGTGCTGGATAAGTGCGACGACCGCGCCCGCATCCCGATGCACGGACGCGTGGCGTCCCTCAACGTATCGGCGGCGGCGGCGATCGTCCTGTTCGAAGCGGTTCGCCAGAGAAGCGGAGGCTAGCGGATTTTCAGCAGGCCGTCCTGGATGGCCGTCTTGAGCAATTGGGCGGTGTTCGACACGCGGACTTTCTTCATCATGTTGGCGCGGTGCGCCTCGACCGTCTTCACACTGATGGAAAGTTGCTGACCGATCTCCCGGTTCTTCAACCCCGACCAGATCAATTCCAGAATCTCCTGTTCGCGATTGGTCAGCGATTCAGGGCGTTTCCGCGGAAGCGGCTGCTCGGTCCCGTTCTTGGGGCTGCGAGGCTGGTTCAGGATGGCGGATGCAGATTCCTTCATGTGCAAGTTCCTTCCCTGATGTTCGAAACGGCCGATCGAGACTGCGAATACCGCTGCAGCGGTCTGCGAAATTATAGCTGCCAATCGGCCGGTTGGCAAAAAAGCGGCGAGGGGCCTGAAAAACAACGGAAAACCGCGCAGACTGGCGGGAGAAACTGAAACTGGCTACAATGCCGGCCGTGCCGCCCGACATCCTCTTATATGTGGCCGTGGGTCTATTCGGGGCCACCATCGGCAGTTTCCTCAACGTCTGCATCCACCGTCTACCCCGGCATGAATCCATTGTGTGGCCGTCGTCACACTGCCCCGCCTGTAACGGCCTGATCGCGCCCTACGACAATGTGCCGATCCTGAGCTTCCTCCTCCTGCGCGGGCGCTGCCGTGCCTGCCGGGCGCCCATCTCGTTCCGCTATCCCCTCGTCGAGGCGGCGAATGGGTTGGGGTATGTCTGGATTGTCCAGCAGTTCGGGCTCGGCTGGCCCGCGGTCGCCTACGCCGCCCTGTTCTCGTCCCTGCTGGTGGTGACGTTCATCGATTTCGATCATCAGATCATTCCCGACCGCATCACGTTGCCGGGCATTCCCCTGGGCATCCTGTGCGCGGCCACGGTCCTGCCCACCGGCCTGCTGAACTCGGCGCTCGGCGTGCTCCTGGGCGGCGGGCTTCTCTGGTTCATGGCCTGGATCAGCCCCTTTCTGTTTGGGAAGGAGGGGATGGGCGGCGGCGACATCAAGCTGCTGGCGATGGTCGGCGCGTTCCTGGGATGGGAACCGGTCCTGTTGACCGTGCTGGTCGGCGCGTTCAGCGGCTCGCTGACGGGGCTGTCCCTGATCGTGCTCAAGCGGCGGAGCCGCGATCAGTATCTGCCGTTCGGTCCGTTTCTCGCCTTCGGCGCCGTGGTGGCGATGTTCTTCTTCAGCGATATCAAATCCTGGTACGTGGGGTTTTTCCCCCGCTAGCAGTCGGGCCCGGCCTCTCCTGACAGAACCCCGTATCCAAAACGAAGGGCACTGTATCCGGTTCACGGTGCCAGGCACGAACCGGTTCTAATGCGGCGTCCGTTCCTCCGACACCTCCCATCCAACAATCGCGGACTTAGGGGCGGGCCTTGTCTTGGTCCCGTGCATGCCGGCGCATGGTCGTTCGGCATGAGACTTGGATTAGGGCGTGGTGGCTGCGGGCCGGTCGATCAACAAAGGACAAGCCGCTTGGTCGCAGACGCTCTCCGCTCGCGCCAATTACGATAGGACGATCATGAGCGAGCGGCTCACGCGAAGCTTGGGA
>JBFGRH010000198.1:0-4369 GCA_041563795.1 Nitrospiraceae bacterium
AGCGGAATACCTCACTGACGCTCGACATGACCCAGAATCTCATGACCGGCGCCAACTACGACCTCAATTACCGCCCCTCGCGGTCCAACGTGAACCGGGACGTGGCCGGCGGCTTCCTCTTCAACCCCGCCTATTCCGGCGGGCTGGCCTTTACGCTCACACAGCCGCTTCTGCGCAACTTCGGGACCGACATCAACCGCACATTCATCCAGGTCGCCCGGAATAATGCCAAGATCGAAGAGCACGTGTTTCTTGACCGGGTCCTGAGCGTCATCGCGACCGTCGAGCAGAACTTCTGGGAGTTGGTGTTTGTGAACGAGAACCTGAAAGTCGCGGAGTCGGCCCACAAGGCGGCGCAGGAACTGCTGGCCAGCAACCGCGCCAAGGCCAAGGCGGGCATCATGTCGATCGTGGACGTGCTCCAGGCCGAGGCCGCGGTCGCGTCACGCGTGGAGCAGGTGCTCGTGGCTGAAAAGGCGATCCGGGACCAGGAAGATCAGTTCCGCCGGCTGCTGAATCCCACCGAAGAGGAACTGCGCCGGGATGTCCGGCTCACTCCGCTGGACAAGCCGATCCAGACGCTGGAGGCGCTCAGCCCGGAGGAAACCATCGACGTCGCGCTGGAGCGAAGGCCGGAAGTGCTGCAGGCCAAGAAAAATATCGACACCGCCGAGCTGAACGTCAAGTTTGCCAAGAACCAGTTACTGCCCAACCTGTCGTTCCAGGGCACCTCCGGATTGGCCGGCCTGGGCGGGAACGGCGGGGACATGATCGACCGGAACTTCAGCGGGGACTTTTACAACTACGGGGCGGGCCTGGTCCTGAGTTATCCGCTCGGCAACCGGTCGGCGGTCAGCCAGTACAACAAGCGGCAGCTCGAGGGACAGAATGCCAAGGCCTCGCTGCAGAGCGTGCGCCAGCAGGTGATCGTCAATGTCCGGGAGGCGGTGCGCCGCGTCCAGACCGACTTCAAGCGGATTGAAACGACCCGGTCCGCGCGCATTATGGCGGAGAAGCAGTTGCAGGCCGAACGCGAGCGGCTGAACGTCGGGTTGAGCACCACCCGCTTCGTGCTCGACTTCCAACGCGATCTCGCCACGGCCCAGGGCAACGAATTGCGTTCGGTCGTGGATTACAACAAGTCGCTGTCCAACCTGGCCCGCAACAAGGCGACGACCCTGGATCGATACGGCATCGAACTGCAGTAACCGCGTGGAACCCCGTGGGCTCTCCTGAGCGGTCGGCATGGCTGGCCTGTCTGCCGATCCTGGCCACCGCATTTTTCTACGCGCTCCCCACCGGCTTCCGGGGTGACCAAGCCCTTCAGTTCCTTCCCCAGGCCGTTGCCTACGCGGCATTGGCTGCCTGGGCCCTGCGCAACCAGGGCCTCACCGACCGCCTTGGGCTCCGTCCCTCGCTGCTCGGCCAGGGCCTCCGCTGGGGAATCCCGACCGGCCTGCTCCTGGGCACGGCGAACGCCGCCATCATCCTCCTGGTGGTCCCCTGGCTTGGCTACGACGTCGCCTTCCTGCGCGGGACGCCCCATGCGCAGATTCCGCCGGTGATCATGCTGCCCTGGTTCGTCCTGCTGATCGCCCTGTTCGTGGAGGTGAACTTCCGGGGCTTCCTCCTGGGCCGGCTCCTCGCGCTGGCCGAACAGACGGCGGGTCCGGGAGCGGCTGCGACGGGCCTGGCCGTCGGGGTCTCGGCCCTGGCCTTTTCCTTCGACCCGTTCATGGTGATAACATTCCGGCACCTGCACTGGATCGCCCTGTGGGACGGCCTGGTATGGGGGCTGCTCTGGGTGCGGCTGCGGAACCTCTACGTTCCCATCGTCGCCCATGCGGTCGAAGTCATGGTGATGTATTCGATAATCCGGACGGTCTTGACGTGAACGTGCATTCAGAAGGGAGCGCCCATGCCTGAGTTGATCAAGTACGGACTCTATTTCCTCATCGGCGGGACGGTCGTGAGCCTCTCGTCCTACCTGGGCTCGCGGGGCGAAGGGTTCCTCGCGGCCTTTGCCAGCACCTTTCCCGCGATCACGGGCGTGACCTTTGTGCTGATCCACCTCAACGGCGGCCAGGCGCACGTCCTTCCTTATGCCAAGCATCTGTTGTGGTTCGTGCCGCCCTGGCTGGCCTACGTGGGCGTGATGATCTTCGGGCTCGACCGCCTGGGCTTCTGGCCGACGATGATCCTCTCGCTGGCCGTCTACATGGGCGGCGTGGGCCTGCTGAAGCTGGCCCTGCGCTGAGTCCTATCAGCCGGGCAATCCGATTGCGCCCATGATCCATGACTGCTACGATGGTCAACTTGTCTCTTCCATGAGGGACCGCGCGTGCCCGACCGTAGCAAGCCATCCCATGATTCCGGCGACCTGATCGTCGAGGGCGCGCGGCAGAACAACCTCAAGAACATCTCCCTTCGCATCCCCCACAACCAGGTGACCGCGATTACCGGCGTGTCCGGATCCGGCAAGTCGTCCCTGGCCTTTGACACGCTTTTCGCCGAAGGCCAGTGGCGCTACGTGGAATCGCTCTCGACCTATGCCCGCATGTTCCTGGAAAAGGTGGACCGCCCGGATGTAGACCGGCTCATCAACGTGCGTCCGGCCATTGCCATCGAACAGAAGAACCCGGTCCGCACGGCCCGTTCGACGGTCGGCACGGCGACCGAAATGGCCGACCTGCTCCGGCTCCTCTTCGCCAAGGTCGGCAAGCCGGTCTGCCCCGAGTGCAAGCAGGAGGCGCGGGGCTACCAACCAGGCTCGGTCGCCGATGAGCTGCTGGCCGGATTTCCCGAGGGACGCGCGATGATCCTCTTTCCGGTGAAGGACCTGGGGCCCGGCCACGATCGCGCCCTGATTGAATCCCTGCTGACGCGCGGGTACGTGCGGCTGAAGTCCGGCGAGGACGTGCTGGAACTCCAGCCCGGCATGGTCCTGCCCCGAAAGAAGGAGGCCGACCTCCACGTCGTGTTGGACCGCCTGGTCATCCGTCCCGACCACCGCAAACGGCTCGTCGAAGCGGTCGAGACTGCATTTCGGGAAGGCGATGGGCTCTGCCGCGTGGAGGTCATCGGCCAGGGGCTGCACACCTACAGCACGAAATTCCGGTGCCAGTCCTGCGGCCGGACCTTCGAGCCGCTCCGGCCGATCCTCTTTTCCTTCAACCATCCGCTCGGCGCCTGTCCCGAGTGCAAGGGCTTCGGGAACATCCTCAAGTACGACGAGGACCTCGTCATCCCCAACCGCAACCTGTCGCTGGCCGACGGGGCCGTCGAGCCCTGGACCAAGCCCGGCACGGACTGGTGGCAGAAACAGATGCTGCTGGCCATGAAGCGACGCGGCGTGAACCTGGCCACCCCCTACGCCAAGCTGTCCGACGAGGAACGGGCGCTGCTCTGGAAGGGCGACAAGAAGTTCGACGGCATCGACGATTTTTTCGCGCACCTCGAGCACAAGCGCTACAAGCTCCACGTGCGCGTCTTCCTCAGCCGCTATCGCAGCCCCGTCCCCTGCCCCGGCTGCCACGGCAGCCGGCTCAAGCCGGACGCCCTCCATGTGAAAGTCGCCGGCCGCGACATCCATCAGGTTCTCCAGCTCACGATCCAAGAGGCGGTCGAGTGGGTGGCGGGCCTCTCCCTCTCGGACTTCGAGGCCGCAGTGGCGCAGGACATCCTGCGGCAGCTCCGCATGAAATTGGGCTTCCTGCTTCGCGTCGGCCTGGGGTACCTCACCCTCGCCCGGCAGACCCGGACGCTCTCCGGAGGGGAAGCGCAGCGGATCACGCTGGCCAACCAGCTCGGGGCCCGCCTGGTCGGCACGCTCTACGTGCTGGACGAGCCGACGATCGGACTTCATGCCCGCGATACGGCGACGCTGGCCGGGATCCTGCGCGACCTGGCCGACGCCGGCAACACCGTCGTGGTGGTCGAGCACGACCGGCAAATGATCCAGGCCGCCGACCACGTGATCGAGATGGGCCCCCGGTCCGGCGAGCGGGGCGGCGAGGTGGTCTGCGCGGCGCCTTACAAGCAATTTCTGGCCGATCCGAAACCGCTGACCAGCCGATATTTGCGGGGCGAAGAGACCATCGCGGTTCCCCGCACGCGGCGCACCGGCAACGGAAAATTTTTGAGCCTGGCCGGCGCGCGGGAACACAATTTGAAGAATCTCCACGTCCGGTTTCCCCTCGGCATGCTGGTCTGCGTCACCGGCGTGTCGGGGTCGGGGAAAAGCACCCTCGTGGAGGACACGCTCTACCGGGCGGTGGCGCGGGCCTTTCGCCTCGCTTCCCTTCCCATCGGCCACTTTACCGCCATTAAAGGGCTGGAATACCTCAAGTCCGTGCGCTTGATCGATCAG
>JBFGRH010000199.1:0-4333 GCA_041563795.1 Nitrospiraceae bacterium
ATCGTCCCCGGCCGACGGCTTGTCCACCTCGACCGTCCGCTTCTCGTGTCCCAGGGCATTGACCTCGATCGTCTTCTGCCCGGCACGCCCGCGGAGAAAGCGATCGTACGTTTTCTCCACGCCGTACTGGCCGATAATGCTACCGAGATGCAGTTCGGCGTATTCGGGCCGCTCCAACTGATCCGAGGAGACCTCGCCGACGTAGCCGAGCAGGTGCGCCGCCGTCGGACCGCCGGGATAATTGCGCTGGGACTCCGCCCGCACCATCACACCGGGAAGATCCAGGCGATGCGACTCGATCAACGCCGCCTCTCGCAGCGTCAGGCCGTCCTTGACCTTCCGAGGGAGCAGGCGGCTGCCCCGCTCGGAGAGCTTCTTGCGGACAGCCGCTTCATCCAATCCCACGAATTTCACCAGCGAGGCAATCAGCGATTTCCGATCCTTCACGTCCTCCAATGTCACGTACAGGCCGAAACTCGGTACGTTATTGGCCAGCAAGACGCCATTGCGGTCATAAATCAGTCCCCGGACCGGCTCCATCACGACCGCCCGCGTGCGGTTGTTCTCGGACAAGTCGCGGTAGTAGTCCCCCTCGTTGATCTGCAGATACCAGAGACGCAGGGCGAGCAGTCCCAGCACCAGCAACAGGCTCGCCTTGAACAGCAACAGCCGTTGCTGGAGTTCCCGCAACTCGTCGTGTTGTGTGGTGCCCCGTGAGCTCATGCCGACATTTCCATCACTGCACTAGACCAGCGAGTCATCTTTCTTAAATCGCTCCGCCAAGACCCAGAACGCGGCCACACCGACCACGCCGTCGAGCAACGCCTGCGGGGCCAGGATCGCCTGCACCGCCGTCATGGCGTCCGGTCCGCCCGCCCCCGCAAAGAGGAAGGCCATGCCGGAACACAGGGACAGGCCCACCATCATGGGCGCCACGGTGACCGGTGTCACATGGGCCACATATCGTGCCACCAGCCCGCCCGACAGCCCGATCACGGCCTTGGTGATGACGCTCACCCACGCCTCACCAGCCGAGAAGAGATCCTGCTCGAATCCCAGCAGCGCCCCCATCAACACGCCGTCCGCCATGCCGCCGAAAAACCCGATCAGGCTGACCGCAACCAGGCACAGGTCGGGACGGACGCCCGCGATACTCAGATGATCGAGCACCGTCGATTGCACCGGAACCAGCCCCAGCGCGAGCGCCAGGTACACCATGTGCCTCATCACGGCTTGCTCTTCTCCTCCGGAAGCGCCAACGGCGGCTCCTCCGTCCCGCGAGGCGTGGTCACCACCAGCACTTCCTCCAGCTTCGTGAAATCCACCTCCGGCCGCACCTCGGCCGATTGAAACAGCCCGCCCTCGTCCTTCTGAATGCTCGTGATCGTGCCGACAGGGACGCCCTTGGGAAACCCGCCGGTCAGGCCGGACGTGACCACCGGATCACCGACCCGCATCGTCGAGAGCAGCGGAATGTACTTCATGCGGGCCTTCCCCCCGAACGTCCCTTCGACGATCCCTTCGTCGCGCGTCCGCTGGATCAGGCTTGTGACCGCATTGTTGGGATCGATGATCAGCAGCACCACGGAGGAGGATGCCCGCGTCTTGACGACGCGCCCGACTGCGCCGGCCAGGGTGACGACCCCCATTTCCGGCCGGACGCCGTCCTGTTCGCCCTTGTCGAGCACCACGCCGTGATACCAGTTGGTCGCATCACGCCCGATGACCCGCGCGGCCACCGTCTGTGACGGCGTTCTGGCCTGGAAACGGAGCAGTTCGGTCAGACGCTGATTGGCCGCCGCCATCTCGCGCAGATCGGCGGTCTGGCCGCGCAAAAATTCGATTTCCCGTCGCAGTTGCTCATTTTCCTCCTGCACCCTCCGCAGCGCCACGTACCGGTCCCAGAACGAGCCGACACGGCGGTCGGTGCTGGACAGCAACTCGAGCGGAATGGCGACGACGTCAGCCAGCGGCCTGCCGATCGCCTGGAGCAATGTGTGGCTTTGCTTGGGAAGGACGAAGACGAGCGAGAGCAGCAACGCGCAGAGCGCGAGCAGCACTCGCCTGGTGACGGATGTCGAACGAAACATTGGCCATCCCTGGGCGGGATGAGCCCCCTACCGATTGCTGCTATATTGGGACATCACCGAGACCTTCCGCAGCAGATCCAGTTCGTCCAGGATCTTGCCGACCCCCAACACGACCGACGTCAGAGGGTCATCCACCGTGATAATCGGCAGATTCGTTTCTTCTCGGAGCCGGGTATCGAGGCCCTTGAGCATCGAGCCTCCCCCGGTCAGTACAATCCCGCGATCAATGATATCGCCAGCCAGCTCGGGTGGGGTGTTCTCCAGGGCCACCTTGATCGCATTCACGATGGTGCCGATGGGCTCCTGAAGCGCTTCCCGGATCTCGGCGTCATCCACGACCAGCGTCCTGGGGATGCCCGAAATCAAATCCCGCCCTTTAATCATCAACGTCTTTTTCTCCTCAAACGGGTAGGCCGAGCCGATTTCCAGCTTGATATGCTCGGCCATATGCTCCCCGATGAGGAGGTTGTATTTTTTCTTGATGTAGTTCGAAATGGCGTCGTCCATGCGGTCGCCGGCCACCTTCACGGATTCGCTGTAGACGATGCCGCCCAGCGAGATGACCGCGATATCCGTCGTGCCGCCGCCGATATCCACCACCATATTGCCGGATGGCTCGGTGATCGGCAGCCCCGCCCCGATCGCCGCCGCGACCGGCTCCTCGATCAGGTACACCTCGTGGGCGCCGGCCAGCTCGGCGGAGTCCCGCACGGCCCGCTGTTCGACCTGCGTGATGCGCGACGGGACGCCGATGATGATGCGGGGCCGCACGAACATGCTGCGATTAAGCGCCTTGTTGATGAAATAGCGCAGCATGCGCTCGGCCATCTCGAAGTCCGCGATCACGCCTTCCTTCATGGGGCGGATCGCCGTGATGTTGCCCGGCGTGCGGCCCAGCATCTTCTTGGCTTCGGTGCCGAAGGCCAGCGCTTTCTCGGTTTTCTTCTCCACCGCCACCACGGACGGCTCGTTCAACACGATGCCCTTGCCGCGGACATACACCAGCGTCGTCGCCGTGCCCAGGTCGATGGCAATGTCGTTGGAAAACCAGCCGAGAACTTCCGAAACAAATCCCACGTGAGAACCCTTCAGTCGGGAAAATCCAGTTGGCCCGAATCCAGAACCTGTGTGCCGGCGATTTCGTCGCCCAGCCGGACGCCCTGTTCGTTCCCGATCAACAACAGCGCTTCAAAGACCACCACCGCTCCTGCCAACAGCCAGCCCACATACGGAATCGGGTACAAGAGGTACGCGAAGGCCAGCGGGAGATTACGGATGATGGATTCCCGGAACCCCGAAAATTCCTTCGTGCGCGGGACCACGGTCTGCAACCCGATCAACCGCTTGCCCACGCTCTGTCCGCCGGGAAATCCATCCGCGATCAAGGCGTAGGCCAGTCCAGAAATCCAGCCCACCGGCGCAATCACCTGGCTGGCCGCGGCGATCAGCATACCGTCGATCGCTTTGGCGATGAACCGGTTGAGGACATGCGCTTTGGGATAAACCCCGCTTCCTAACGGGTTGGACCCCCACGCTTCCTCCGCCAAGCGACCTCCTCACAACTTGCGGCAAAGTATAGCAAAGTCCGCTCGATATCACAAACATCGCCTGCCGGCGCGTCGGAGGCCCAAACCAGCGTGAGGCATCCGATTCGTGGCGAAACCGCCTTGCCTTTCCGGCAAGCGGTTAGTAGAATCGGTTCCACGTATGATCAAACTGCTGCGAGAAGGCAATCACCGGTTCCCATGGGTGCTCAAAGGCGTCATGGTGGTCATCGCACTGACGTTTATCGTGGGCATGGGCTGGTGGGGCTATGGCGAGTCGCAGACCGACGTGGTCGCCACGATCGGCCCGTACAAGGTCTCGCGGGACGAGTACATGCGCCGCTACAAGAACCTCTACGAGTACGCCAAGCAGCAGAAGATGCCGGATGCGGTCAAGGATGACGTGCTCAAGGAAATGGCCGTCGAGCAGATGGCGGAGGAGAAGCTGTGGCGCCTGGCCGCCGACGAGATGGGCCTGACCATCTCACCCGAGGAGCTGCACACGGCCATTACGCGCATCAAGGATTTCCAGGCGAACGGCAAGTTCGATCCCGAACTCTATAAGCGCCTCCTGGCCTTCAACCACCTCACGCCTCCGCAATTTGAGAGCGAGTACAGTTCGCGCCTGCTGGGCGACAAGGCTGTCTCGGTGGTGTTTGAATCCGTGGCCCTGACGCCAGCCGAAATCGAAGAAGCCAA
>JBFGRH010000200.1:0-4313 GCA_041563795.1 Nitrospiraceae bacterium
CCCTTGGCATTCATGTCCAGAGCCTTGGCGCTTTTATTCTTCCAATACCAAATATTGACGGGGCCACCCTCGACCTGGGACATGGGTTGTCCGTGGGCAAAGTGGGCTTTTTTGTCCCCCACCATAAACTCCAGCGCGGCGGCGTCACCCGGGTCTTGCGTGGGATCGGCATACTCCAATTGGATGGCGAGCCGCTCGCCATCATGCAGAGCCCGAACCTTCACCGACTTGGCGGTCACTTCGCCGATTCGGTCCGGCCAGTGCACCTGGGGAGACAGGGGAAATTCCGACGTTGGCGCCTCACTCCACGCGGCGGCGGCGGGATCATCAGCCGGCAGTGAGCCCTTCACGAGAGGCGCCCGCACCGCCACGCTCTGGGCCCAGCCCCAACCGGGAACCAGAATGCCCGCGGACAGGATCACTCCACCAAGCAAGCCGACAAACCAAGCGTGTCTCTGGTTCATAACCCCGCCCTCTAGATATTTCATCATTAGCTTGCTCGTCTCAGGTTTCACGTCTTTCGTCTTTCGCGGGGACTATTCCCACGTCCGCGGCTTCTGCCCGGCGCCCTCGTATTCGCCCATGATGATTTTCCAGATCCATTCGTCCGGCAGTTCCACCTCCCACCGAGGCATCGCCGATTTCCACGGCATGCCTTCAATGGGCAGGCCCACCCCGCCTTTCTTGATGCGCCAGAAGAGGTAGCTCTCCTGGAGCATGGCGATCGTGGTCGGATCCGAGAAATTGGCCGGGGGCGGATTGAATCCTTTCGCCGCAGGCCCTTTCCCGTCGAAATTGCCCCCATGACAAGGCGAACAGAAGGCGGCGTACAAACCTTTCCCCATCATGACGTTTTCCGGGGTGTTGGAAATGGGATTGGCCAAGCCCACGAATTCTCCGGGGGGAGCCGGATGAATGGTCCGGTTTTCCGCCGGCGGCTGATCGCTGGGGGCCGTGCTGCTGTACGTTTGCCATCCGACCAGCAGTGGAAACACGACCAGCACCAGCACCCGCGCCACCTTCATGGCACCGTCCTGGCCTTCCCCGCTCAAAAACCCGAATATGGGGCCGAAAAACGCCTTGGTCGAGGCCCCGCTGAGGGTGGCAAAAATCACGATGCCCGTGAGGGTCAGCGCAATGTAGAGAAAGATGAGGCTGGACGGTAACGGCGCAGTGAAGAGCGGCAGAACGAACTTTAAAAAGAGGTAAATGCCGACCGTCAACAGGACCGGTTTCAGGAGTGCGTTGCCTTTCATATCCTTCACCCTTCCAGTAGAGGACTCATCCGGTACGAGTTCCCGGTTGATCGATTCCGTTCGGTCACTGCGCTTGAGCCACTTTGGTGCCGCTCTGGGGCTGGCCCGCTTCCGTGATCTCGGACGGACTGACCGTGATCGGCTCGCCGCTCATTTGCTGCAGAAAAGCGATGACCGACAGAATCTCGTTATTGGTGAGTGCAATCGGGTTCTTGTTGATGTGGGGCATCCGAGCCGGGTATTCCTTGGGCGGCCCCTCGTGCCGATAATCGAGATACACATAGGCCTGCGGCTGGGTCAGGCTCTCGTAAATGAACTCCCGCGTCAGCTTCGCACCGATCCCCTTCAGATCCGGGCAGCGGGCGGATTCGCTGGGGCCGATGGAATGGCAGAGGGCGCACTGTCCCTTGCTGAAAAAGATCTTCTGCCCGATGGCCGCCATGTCCGCCGGCGTTTTGATGTTGGCGACATCGAACTTTTCCTCCGCCGGAGGCAGGGAGGCCATTTGGGGCACGCTCAGGGCGATCAAAGAAAAGAGGCCCAGCACGATGGCGACAAACCCGACCACACGCACGAACCGGGCCGGGATGAACAGCAGGATCACCACCCCCACGCCCACCACGACTAGGCCGATGATCTGCAACAACGCAACTTCGCTCATATTCTCCTCAGCGCTGAGTGCCGAGGGCTGAAAACTGAGGTTCCAAAAGGTTTTCCCTCTCAGTCCTCAGCACTCAGTCCTCAGTCCTATTTGTGCGTCCCGGCGACCCGCCCGCCATGGCCGGCATCCCCTGCGGCGCCACGCCCTTCTGGACCGGCTCTCCGCCCTTGCCTTTATCGCCCATCGTGGCGACCCAGAAGATAAACGCCACCAAGAGGCAGAACACAAACGTGTTGAGGGACATGAAGGCCGCTGCATAGCCCAGGGCCGGGGAGTACGCGTACTCCGAGGAATCCCGCATCACCCCGTACACGTGCCAGTGCACCCGCGAGGAGGACCGAGCGTAGCCCATCAAGGTCATCAGCAGAATGACCATGACCGCGTTCAGCACCAGCGCGTAGCCGGACCTCGGCGGCATCTGCCCCCAGAGCATGTCCGTGGTCGTCCTGGCGCTCCGGAGCAGGAGGGCGGTCAGCGGCGTGATCGTCAACATCACGAAGAGCACGATCAAGACCTGCGCCACCGAGAAATAATTGATCCGGATGATGGCCGGAACGAAATACCCCCAGACCCCCAACACGATCACGACGATCGCCGACACCCAGAGCACCCCGCTCATCACGGCGTTGGCCACCTTCGCCCAGGTCGCGGTGTCCTCCTTGCCGGCCCGCCAGTACATGACGAAGCTCATGAACGTGACCAGGATCATGAGATTGGCCACGGTCATCTTGGCCGACATCACGCCGAACACCCCCAGGAGGGGATGGTGCGTGCCGCCCATTTTCCGGGCCTCCTCCAAGCTGGCCACCAAGGAGTGCGGCGTCATCCACACCCCAAGGCACAGGAGCAGAATGACCAGCATGGCCATGATCGGGCGCCGATACCGCACCTCCGCACCCGGAATACGGTGCGTGATCCCGAGCCAGAAATAGTAGTTCGCTCCCAGGAACAACACCCCGATCAGCATGGCTTGAAGAATGAACAACCAGGACAGAAAGCCGCCCATCAGCGTGATGCCCATCTGCTGGTTGTACTGGTAGATCTCGCGCATCAGCCAGTAGCCGGCGAACGGCAGCGGGAGCATGCCAAACACCCCGATGAAGTTGCCGACGTACCCCATCCAATCGTAATGCTCGCGCTCATCCCGAGAGGTTGCGGAAAGGTATCGGACCCCGGCATAGGCCCCGCAAATGAATCCCCCCAGCACCACGTTGGCGATCAAGCGGTGAATGTTGACCGGCCACCAAGTCGGATTCCAGGTCGCGGCCCAGGCGCGGGCCATATCCGACCCTTCGGCGATCACCACCGGGCTGGCCTGGAACGTGGCCCAGGAATTGGGCACGATCATGATGAAAAACGCAAAGACGTTCAGCAGGAATCCCAAAAAGAGGTGCAGGCCTTTGAGGCTCCCCTGCATGGCGTCCCAGCCGTACCAATAGAGATACAGCGTCACGGTCTCAAGCAGAAAGAGCAGGCAATAGACCATGAAGGATGGGAAGAAGATATCCGTCAGGTAGGCCATCAGCTTGGGATAGAACCCGATGAGCAGGAACAGGAGGATGCCCCCGAAGAGGGCCGTCGTCGCGTAGGCGGAGGTCAGGAGCTTGGTAAATTCTTTGGCCAGCTTATCGTACCGCTTCTCCTTTGTTTTCCAGCCGACGATTTCGCACACCCAGGCGAAGATCGGCACCCCCAGGACGAATCCGGCCAACAACAGGTGTTGCTGCGCAACGACCCAAATGATGTTGCGGCTTCCTCCCAACTGGGGAAGGTCCCGGTAGCCGGATGCAACAGTGCCCGAGGATCCCTGGGCCCAGCCCAGCGCAGGCAGAACCAGGAGTCCCAGGACAAGGAACAAGCCGGCGACGGCCAGGGCATTTCGTCCCCACTCCCACGGACCTCCGCGATATGTTTCCTGGTTCCTCATGGTCAATCTCCCCGTCTTGGTACCGGCATTAATGGGTATGGTCCGCACTCGGCGCATGTTCCTGGGCTTTCGCCCCGCCCGGCTGCTGCTTCACCGGCTGGGGCTGGGCCGCCTGGGTCTTGGCAGGCTGGGACTCCGTGCCTTTCACCTTGGCCTTTTCTTTTCCCGCCCCCTTCTTTTTTCCGCCCTTTTTATCTTCCTTTTCCAGCTCCTCGAGGGCGGCCTCGGCCCGGACGATCACGCTCTCCGTATTCTCGAGGACCTCGACCGGCTTGATGGGGCCTTCGACCTTGGCCTCCTTCCGAAAGTCTTCGTGCGGATGGGGCGTCGTCACCGGCAGGAATCCCCAGAAAAAGAACACCAGCACCACTCCCGTCCCGACCAGAATGGTTAAGGTCAGCGTCTGGTCGGCGGGAATGCGCATGAGATCCCATCGCCGGATGAGGGCCGGAAACGCGGCCGATGCCGG
>JBFGRH010000201.1:0-4301 GCA_041563795.1 Nitrospiraceae bacterium
CTGGATGGCTGGCAGGTCGCCGGAAAGCGTGATGGTGCCGAGCCCGCTCTGGATATTGATAGTGTGAGGGCCGGCGCCAGCGGCGTTGGCATCAAGGATCGCCTGCCTCAGCGAGCCGCCGCCTGAATTTGCAAGGCTGGTGACGTCGAAGCTCGCCGCGTCTGCTTCGACGGCGAGACAGACCCCGAGAGCTAGCGCCATGATCGCTGATGTAAGGACGGTCGAAAAGGCAGGCGCGGTCGTACCCCTGAGGAATGATCGAAACTTTGCCATGCGCACGCCCCAAGCCACCGTCCGCGAACGAGGTGCGGCTAAGGAACCCTAAGGGACTCGTACGGTAAACTACCGAGTAGGGCGAGTCAAGCTTACAGGTGTCTGCTGTTCCTTGTGTTTTTGAGCTTTCCTCGCGTATACTGAATCTCGACGCCGGGTTTTCGCGGCGTCTTTTTTTTCGCCCGGTTAAGGAACGACGCTCATGGACCAGCAGAGTTCGACCATGTCCCCGCAGACGCACCGGTCGCCGGCCGACCGGCGGGAAAATATCCGTAATATCGCCATCATCGCCCACGTGGACCACGGCAAGACCACGCTGGTGGATGCCCTGCTCCGCCAGACGCACGTCAACCGCAAGATCAACGACATGGGCGATCGCATTTTGGATTCCATGGACCAGGAGCGCGAGCGCGGCATCACGATCCGCGCCAAGAACGCGAGCATCATCTACCGGGACGTGAAGGTCAACATCGTGGACACGCCGGGGCACGCAGACTTCGGCGGCGAGGTGGAACGGACGCTCCGCATGGTGGACGGGGTGCTGATCCTCGTGGACGCGAAGGAAGGCCCCATGCCGCAAACGACTTTCGTGTTGCGGAAGGCCCTGGCCCTCGGCCACAAGGCCATCGTCGTCATCAACAAGATCGACCGCCCGGATGCCGTGATCGACGACGTCGTGAACCGGACTTTCGACCTGTTCGGCGCGCTGGGCGCCACCAACGAACAACTGGATTTCCCGATCGTCTACACCTCCGCCATCAATGGCATCGCCACGCTGGACGTCAACAAGCCCGGCACGGACATCAACCCGCTGCTGGACACGATCCTGACGCACGTGCCGGCCCCGGCCATCAACGCCGAGGCCCCGCTCCAGATCCTGGTGCTGGCCCTGGCCCACGATTCGTACAAGGGCAAGATGGGCATCGGCAAGATCCTCTCCGGCTCCATTGCGAAGCGCCAGAACGTCATGCGGATCACCCGCGAGGGCGTGCACGTGCCGGGCAAAGTCACCGAGTTGGCCGTGTTCTCGGGCCTGGAACGGATGGATGTCGACAAGGCCGAGGCCGGCGAGATCGTGGCGGTGGCTGGACTGCCGGAGATCGGTATCGGCGAGACGATCGCGGACGCCGAGCATCCGGTCGCGCTGACGCCGGTCAAGATCGACGAGCCCACCGTCCAGATGACCTTTGCCGTCAACACGAGCCCCTTCGCGGGGCGCGAGGGCAAGTACCTGACCTCCCGCCACCTGCGTGAGCGGCTGTTCAAGGAATTGGAAACGAACGTCTCCCTGCGCGTGGAGGAAACCGACAGCCCGGACCGCTTCCTGGTGGCCGGCCGCGGCGAGCTGCACCTGGCCGTGCTGATCGAGCAGATGCGACGGGAGGGGTACGAATTGCAAGTGTCGCAGCCGGAGGTGATTCTCCATCGGGACGGCGGCGTCACCACGGAACCCTACGAAGAGCTGACCATCTCCGTACCCGCCGACTACCAGGGCACCGTCATCGAAGAAATCGGCACGCGCCGGGGCGAGCTGCGGCACATGAAGCTGGTCCATGCCGAAGGCAGCGCCGGGGAAATGCACCTCGAATACCACATTCCCACGCGCGGCGTGATCGGCCTCAAGGGCGTGCTCCTGACCAAGACCCGCGGCACCGTCATCATGCACCATGTGTTCAAGGAGTACGGACCCTACGATGAGCGCGCACTCGTGACCGCGCCACACGGCTCCCTGGTGGCCCATGAAGACGGCACCAGCAACGCCTATGGATTGTTCATGATGCAGGAACGCGGGGCGCTGTTCCTCAGCCCCGGCGTCGAAGTCTATCGCGGCATGGTTGTCGGCCAGAACAGCCGGGACGAGGACTTGGACGTCAACGTCTGCAAAGCCAAGCAGTTGACCAACATGCGGGCCTCGGGTTCAGACGAAGCCCTGACCCTAACTCCGCCCCGGCCCATGACGCTCGAGTTCGCCCTCGAATATATCGGCTCCGATGAACTGGTCGAGGTGACGCCCTCCTGCATCCGCATCCGCAAGCGCCTGCTCAATCCCGAAGACCGCCGCAAGGCCCGCAAGAACAAAGCCTGACCACACTCGGGTTTCTCCGATGAAAATCCGCAAGAAACTCCCGAAGCCCTCCGGTTCGGGGCAGCCCTGCTGCGTCATCGGCTACTCCTCGCCCGCCCCCTCAGCCGCGGAATTGCAAATGTGGTTCGACCTGGAATACGGCGGCCCGCTGAAACTCACAGCCTCGGGGGAGACCACGCAGGCGATCGCCACCCACGGGCCGTGGCACGTCCGGTTGCAGATCGCGCTGCCTCAAGCCGAGGCCGAGTCCTGGTCGGAGCGGCTGGACTGGCGCCATCCCCGGGCCGGGGTGATCCTTCGCCCGACCGTGACACCGCAGCAGGCCTGCGACCTCGCGCTCTTCGCAGCCCGCCTGGCCCGAGGCATGGCGTTGCTCACGCAAGGCACGGCCTACGATACGGTCACGCATACCTATCTCAATCCCTCCGACTGGACGGACCGGCCGCTCGACCGGTTCCGTACGGCGGATCACGTGACGGTGGCCCAGGCCGATTCGCCTGATCAGCGGATGGACTGGTTCCACACGCTCGGCCTGAGCAAATTCGGCTTGGATGAGTTGGAGGTGTTCCGACCGGTCGGCTTGCCGAGTCAACCGACCCTGGAGACGCTGGCCGGCATTGCGGATGAAATGCTCCGTATTGGCCGCTCGCCCAATGTCGGCACGACCGTCCCGCTGCCGCTCTTGGGCTACACGCTCACCGTCAAGCGGCACAGGACCGCCGCCCCGGGCGGCCTGTCGCTTCCTTTTCGAGAAATCAGCTGGCAGGATTCCTCGAGTCAGTAATACGCTCAATAAATCATAAGCTTATGAGGCATATTGGCCTGGGTCCTCATAGGCCTTCTGGCCAATTGACAAGCTTTCAAGGGCCGTGTTACCACTCAGGCTTGTGATCCATCCCTAACCAACGAAGGAGGCCGCAATGGCAGATGTGAAGCCGGAAATCAAAGTGGGAGACACGGCTCCCGATTTTACGCTGAAAGACCAGGACCAGAAGGACGTCAAGCTCAGCGACTACAAGGGCAAGAAAAACGTCGTCCTGGCCTTTTACCCGCTGGACTGGAGCCCGGTCTGCACGGGGGAGAACAAGTGCCTGACCGACGACTTCCCCAACTTCCAGAGCGCCAACGCCGAGGTGTTCGGGATCAGCACCGACAGTTTCTTCTCCCACAAGGCCTGGGCCGATGCCCTCGGCCTGAAGCACCGGCTGCTGGCGGATTTCACCCGTGACGTCGTGAAAAGCTACGGGCTGTACTTCGAGCCCCTGAATTGCGGCAAGCGGGCCACCGTGATCGTGGACAAGAACGGCAAGGTTGCCTACGCCAAGGTGCAGGAGATCAAGGTCGCGCGCGATGACAAGGAAATTCTCGCGGCGCTGAAGAAACTGGGCTAAGTCACAACCGACGAGGGGGAGGGTTCTGCGTGAACCCTCCCCTTTTTTTGAGCTGTCTCCGGTAGAAGGGGCGAGCGTGGCTGGAACGGTCGAAGACGTCAGCGACGAGAACTACAACGACTTCGTCGGCGCGCCTGCTGCGGTGGTCGCCTACGGCATCGCCTCGTGCGAGCCCTGCACCGCCTACGATCCGGTCCTGGAGGAAACCGCGGCCAAGTTTACCGAGGTGAAAATCGGCAAGGCCAAGATGCACGTGCCCGGCCGGTGCCGCGAGATCAAGAAGGCCCACACGTTCGAAACCTACCCCACCACCCACTTATTCTCAAAAGGGACGCTGGTGCTGACGCGGGAAGGGAAGTTGGAAGCGGCGGAATTAGCAGCCCTGATCAACGACCATCTGCTAGCAGGAAGCTGAAAAAGTCCCCCAGCTTCGTTCTCGCATCGTTCAGACCCTCAACATACCCCAGAGGGTATGCCTCGGCCCTTCACTCGCTGCGGCCTCGCTGGATGTCTAGTTTGAACATCCTCTAGTACATTGGATTGGATCGCTC
>JBFGRH010000202.1:0-4276 GCA_041563795.1 Nitrospiraceae bacterium
CCATATTTTTCCCCTCAAGGCGCAAAAGGGCGGGGTGCTCAAGCGCGCGGGCCAGACCGAAGGATCGGTGGACTTGGCGCGGCTGGCCGGCCTGGCGCCCGCGGGCGTGATCTGCGAGATCATGAACGAGGACGGCACCATGGCCCGCGTGCCCGAGCTGGCCGAGTTCGCCAAGCGGCACAAACTGGTGATGGTGACGATCAAGGCGCTCATTGAATACCGCATGAGCCGGGAAACCTTCGTCAAGCGGATGGCGGAGGCACGCCTGCCGACCACGTTCGGCGAATTCGAGGCGATCGTATTCGAGAACGAGGTGGACGGCGGCACGCACGTGGCGCTGCTCAAGGGGCGGGTGGACCCGGCCGAGCCGATGCTGGTGCGCGTGCATTCCGGCTGCCTGACCGCGGATGTGTTCGGCTCGCTGCGGTGTGATTGCCGCGAGCAATTGCACAAATCGCTGGAGAAGATCCAGAAAGAGGGACGCGGGGTGCTCTTGTACCTCAATCAGGAAGGCCGCGGGATCGGGCTGATCAACAAGCTGAAGGCCTACACGCTGCAGGATGAGGGCCATGACACGGTCGAAGCCAACCTCAAGCTCGGCTTCAAGCCGGACCTGCGGGACTACGGCATCGGCGCGCAGATTCTCGCCAATCTTGGGCTCAGGCAAATCCGGCTGATCACCAACAACCCGCGCAAGATCGTCGGCATCGAAGGCTATGGGTTGAAGGTCGTCGAACGGGTGCCGATCGAAATCTCTCCGCGTGATGCCAATGAGCGGTACCTGCGGACCAAGAAGAACAAGATGGGCCATTTATTGAACAAGGTGTAAGTACTTCATCAAGGAGCGCCGGGATCATTATGGCAACAATGGAAGGGGCGGTGAACGCGAAGGGACGCCGGTTCGGCATCGTCGTCAGCAAGTACAACGAATTCGTCACGAGCCGCTTGCTGGCCGGCGCGATGGACGTGCTGGTCGAGGCCGGCGCGGACAAGGACAACATCGACGTGGCCTATGTCCCCGGCGCGTACGAGATTCCGCTCGTCGCCAGGGAATTCGGAAAATCAGGACGCTACGACGCCGTCATCTGCCTGGGCGCCATCATTCGAGGCGAGACCCCGCATTTTGAGTACATCAGTTCGGAGACCAGCCACGGCATCCAGCAGGCGGCGCTGGAATCGTGCGTGCCGGTGATATTCGGCGTCCTGACGACGGATACGGGGAAGCAGGCCCTGGAGCGGTCGGGGGAGCCGGAGCGCAACCGCGGGTCGGACGCGGCCCGCACCGCCGTGCAGATGGCGGACCTGATGCGTCAGGTCCGCAGCAAGAGCGGCAGTCACCCGCCGAAGGCCAAGGCCGGCCGGCACGCGAAGAAACGCAAGAAGTGAGCCGGGCCGCCGCCAAGTGAGCATGCACCAATGGGTATTCGCCGCCAATCCCGGATCTGCGCGCTGCAACTGCTCTTCCAGTGGGATATTCACCGCTCCACGGAACATTGGCTGGCGGACTACTGGTCCCAGCATCCCGCCGCTCCCGAGGTCCGCGAGTTCGCCGAACAGATCGCCGAAGGCGTGATGGCGCGCCATGAGGAACTGGATGCGCTCATCGGCAAGCTGGCCACCAATTGGAAGGTCGGGCGCATGCCCATCGTGGACCGGAACATTCTGCGCATCGGCCTCTACGAGCTCCTCTGGCTGCCGGAGGTGCCGGCCAAGGTGACGGTGAACGAGGCGATCGAGCTGTCCAAGGAATTTGCCGACGACGAGACCAAGCGGTTCGTCAACGGCATTCTCGACAAGGTGCTCAAGGACGACCCCAGGCTGGCCGACAAGCGCGCTGACCTCGCGGCGGCAGCACATGGAGAAAAATAATCCATGATCCCGATTCTTTCAGGAGGCTCAAAACGGTCGCCCAACGAGGCCGCAGGGATGCGAGGGGCCGAGGCGTACTCTTCTCGTACGTCGAGGGTCCGAGCGACCGAGAACGAAGTTGGAGACCGTTTTCAGCCTCCGGGAGCAGGGAAGTGATCGAACGTTACACCCTGCCCCGCATGAAGGCGGTCTGGGAGCTCCAACGAAAATACGAGATCTGGCTTGAAGTCGAACTGCTCGCCTGCGAGGCGCTTGAGAAGTCAGGCGAGGTGCCGCAGGGGACGGCGGCGAGGATTCGCCGCCGGGCAAAAATCGACCCGGACCGCATCGCCGCCATCGAGCAAGTCACCCGGCACGACGTCATCGCATTCCTGGAATCCCTCGCCAAGCCGGTCGGCAAGGACGCGCGCTTCCTGCACCAGGGCCTGACCTCCTCCGATATCGTGGATACCTCGCTGGCCGTCCAGATGGGCGAAGCGCTGGATCTCATTCTGCTCGACCTGGAAGTCCTGCTCTCGGTCCTGAAGAAACGCGCGCTCGAACATCGCGACACGATCATGGTGGGCCGTTCGCACGGCATCCACGGCGAGCCGGTCTCGTTCGGGTTCAAGCTGGCGATCTGGTACGAGGAAACGAAACGGCACCGGGACCGGCTGCGGGTCGTCCGCAAGGAGATCGCCGTCGGCAAGCTCTCCGGCGCGATGGGAACCTTCGCGCATCTGGGGCCCGAGGTCGAGGAATATGTCTGCAAGAAACTCGGCCTGCAGACCGACCCGGTCTCCAACCAGATCGTGCAGCGGGACCGCCATGCGGCCTACGCCTCCGGGCTGGCCCTGCTGGCGGCGAGCATCGAAAAGTTCGCCACGGAGATCCGCCATCTGCAGCGGACCGAGGTCCTGGAAGTCGAGGAGTTTTTCTCGGAGGGGCAGAAGGGCTCCTCGGCCATGCCGCACAAGCGAAACCCGATCGCCTCGGAGAACCTCTGCGGGCTCGCGCGCATCGTCCGGGCCAACAGTCTCGCCGCGATGGAAAACGTGGCCTTGTGGCACGAGCGGGACATCAGCCATTCCTCCGTCGAGCGCGTGATCCTGCCGGACAGCACCATCCTCATCGACTACATGCTGGTGCGGGTCACCGATCTCATCCGCAACCTGATCGTCTATCCGCAGCGGATGAAGCAGAACCTCGAGCTGACCGGCGGCCTGGTCTACTCGCAGCGGCTGCTGCTGGCCTTGATCGACAAGGGCGCCCAGCGCAAGGAGGCCTACGAGGCCGTGCAGCGCTGTGCCATGTCGGCCTGGAAGGGCCGGTCGGGCTTCCACGACCTGGTCAGCAAGGATCCGTTCATCACGAAGCGGCTGACGCATGCGCAAATCCAGTCCTGCTTCGACCCCAAATATTACCTGCGCCACGTCGATGCCATCTTCAGGCGAGTGTTCGGGCAGGGGAAGGGGAAGAAGAAGTGACGAAGGGAACGCTGATTTACGAAGGCAAGGCGAAGAAGGTCTATACGACCTCCAAGCCCGACCACGTCATCCAGTATTTCAAAGACGATGCGACGGCCTTCAACGCGCAGAAGCGCGGCACGATCGTGGACAAGGGCGTGGTCAACAACAAGGTGGCCTCGCGCCTGTTCGAGCTGCTGGAAGAGCACGGGGTGCAGACCCACTACATCGAGCGGCTGAGCGACCGCGAAATGCTCACGAAGAAAGCCGCCATCGTCCCCATCGAAGTGGTGGTGCGGAACGTCGTGGCGGGGAGCCTCGCCAAGCGCCTGGGCCTCAAGGAGGGGGAGAAAATCGAGCCGGCCATCGTGGAGTTCTATTTCAAGAACGACGCGCTGGGCGATCCCCTGATCGCCGAGGACCATGTCCGCCTGTTGAAGCTGGCCACGCCGTCGGTGGTCGAGGACATCAAGAAACAGGCGCGACGGGTGAACGAGGTGCTCCGGCCGTTCTTCAAGGAACGGAATATGGTATTGGTGGACTTCAAGCTGGAATTCGGCATCCACCACAACAAGCTGATCCTGGCCGACGAGATTTCCCCCGATACCTGCCGGATCTGGGACGCCCAGACCGGCGACGTGATGGACAAGGACCGTTTCCGGAAAGACATGGGAAAGATCGAGGAAGCCTACCAGGAAGTGTTGAAACGGGTGTGCGGGGGATGAGCTGGCGGTCTGGTTCCCTTCCTTGCTCGCAGAGGGCGCACGATCAGAATGTGCTCCCTCGATGCGCGTAAAGAAGGCGAGCTGGCGGATGGTCTGCCTTCCGTGCTCGCGCAACGCGCGGCCTCAGAAGGCCCTCGTTGGACGCGCGCAGTCGAAGGCAGACCGGCCTGCTGCTCGAAAGAGGGGGAAGTGTGGGCGGGGACAGGCCGCTGATAGACCTGTCCCCGCTCGGACCAG
>JBFGRH010000203.1:0-4273 GCA_041563795.1 Nitrospiraceae bacterium
AACGAGCAGATGAAGGGGCCGATCCTCTGCTTCGTCGGGCCGCCCGGCGTCGGCAAGACCTCGCTCGGGAAGTCGATCGCGCGCGCGCTCGGCCGCCCCGTCGTGCGGGTCTCGCTCGGTGGCGTGCGCGACGAGGCGGAGATCCGCGGCCACCGCCGGACCTACGTCGGCGCCCTGCCCGGCCGCATCCTCCAGGGCATCAAGCAGGCCGGCACCAGCAATCCCGTCTTCATGATGGACGAGATCGACAAGGTCGGCGCGGACTTCCGGGGGGACCCCTCGGCCGCCCTGCTGGAGGTTCTGGATCCCGAGCAGAACCACGCCTTCAGCGACCACTACCTGGGGGTGCCGTTCGACCTCTCCGAGGTCATGTTCGTCACGACGGCCAACCTCAGGGATCCCATCATTTCCGCGCTGCGGGACCGGATGGAAATGATTGAAATCCCCGGCTACACGGAGGAGGAAAAGCTCGGGATCGCCGAGCGCTACCTGATTCCGCGCCAGCTCAAGGAGCACGGGATCACGGACGCCCACATCAAGCTGACCGAGCCCGCCCTGCGCCTGATGATCACGCAGTACACGCGGGAGGCCGGGGTCCGGAACCTCGAGCGCGAGATCGCCAACGCGATGCGCAAGGTGGCCAAGAAGGTGGCGGAGGGCAAGACCCCGTGCCAGACGCTCACTCCGGCCAACGTGCATAAGTTTCTCGGCGTGCCGAAATTCACGCCGGAGGCCGAGCAGGACCAGGATGAGGTCGGCGTCGCCACCGGACTGGCCTGGACCGAGACCGGCGGCGACGTGCTCCATATCGAAGCCACGGTGGTCACGGGGAAGGGGCAGCTGACCCTGACCGGTCACCTCGGCGACGTCATGAAGGAGTCGGCCCATGCCGCCCTCAGCTACGTGCGGTCACGGGACAAGCAATTGAAGATCAGCCCCGACACCTTCGCCAAGCACGACATTCATATTCACGTGCCGGCCGGCGCCATCCCCAAGGACGGCCCGTCGGCGGGCATCACCATGGCCACGGCACTGGCCTCCATCCTGTCGAACAAGCCGGTCCGCCATGACGTGGCCATGACGGGCGAGATCACCCTGCGCGGGCGCGTACTGCCGATCGGCGGGCTGAAGGAAAAAATCCTGGCCGCCAAGCGGGCCAAGCTGACCACGGTCATCCTGCCCAAACGGAACAAGAAGGACCTGGATGAAATTCCCAAGCACCTGCTGAAAGGGATTCGTCTGGCATTTGTCGAGACCATGGACGACGTCCTCAAGATCAGCCTGCGGAAATCCTCCTCCGCCAAGCCCGTGGCCAACGGGCACGGGCGGAAGCGACGGCCCGCCCACCCTCAGGCGCCGGCCAAACGGAGCAGCCGCTCGCGCCAGCGGTCGATTCCCCCATCCGTCTCGGTCCGTCCGCGCCTGACCCACTGATGGCGCGCCGGCCGAAGCTCCACGAGTTTCGCCTGATCGAACAACTGCGACGGACCTTCGGCCGGACCGGATCGGCCGTCGTGCGCGGAATCGGGGATGATGCCGCGGTCATCGCCCCGGCGAGGGGCCGCCAGCTGGTCCTGACCACCGACCTGCTGGTCGAAGACGTGCACTTCGACCCTCGGACCGCCTCGTTGAAGGAGATCGGGTACAAGGCGGCCATCGCCAACCTGAGCGACATCGCGGCCATGGGCGCCAGGCCGGAATACGCGCTGGTGTCCATCGCCCTTCCCGCCTCCTGGACCGCACCGCACGTCCTGCGGCTGTACCGGGGGATGATGGCTGCCTGCCGGCCCCACAAGGTGGCGCTGATCGGCGGCGACACCTCCTCCTCGCCACACCGGCTGTTTCTCAGCCTCACGGTCACCGGGAGCGTTTCCGCCGGCGACGCGCTCCTGCGAAGCGGCGCGCGGGTGGGCGATCTGCTCTACGTGACGGGCACGCTCGGCGACAGCCTGGCCGGCCTGGCGCTCCTCTCCCGGAAACGGCAGCAGCGTGCCGGCCGATCAATGACGTCCTCGGAACGACGGTTCCTGATCGAACGGCATCGTCGGCCGGTCGCCCAGGTGCGGCTTGGGCTGGTCTTGAGCCGGGGCCGTCTGGCCAGCGCCGCGATTGATCTTTCCGACGGACTCTCCGGCGACCTGCATCATTTGTGCGAGCAAAGCCGCGTCGGGGCCGAAATCAGCGCCGCCTCGCTGCCGCTCTCCCGCGCGCTCCGGGCCTACGCGCGGGCCTCGAAGTCCGATCCCGTGGCCCTCGCGTTGCAGGGGGGCGAGGATTATGAGTTGCTGTTCACCGTCTCCCCGGCCAAGCAACGGGCGCTGCAACGGATGGCGCGACGCGCAGGGATCCGGCTGACGTGCATCGGGGTCATCCGGCCGAAGGCCTTCGGCGTGCGGTTACGGGACACGACCGGCCGCCTGCGCCGGCTGCCGGTGACCAGCTACGCGCACTTTCGAGACGCCCCGAAGGAGTGATCCGCATGACGTCGTTTGCCCAAGTCCGCGCCCACCTCGTCCGCCTGCTGCATCTCACGGAATCGCCGCACCGGACCGCGCTGGCCTTTGCCATCGGCGTGTTCATCGCCTTTTCGCCGACCTACGGGCTGCACACGCTCAGCGCGCTCTTTTGCGCCTGGGCCTTTCGCCTGAACGTCGTCGCGCTGATGGCCGGCGCCCTGGTCACCAACCCGTGGACGATCGTCCCCGTGTTGGGGGCGACGCTCTGGACCGGCGTCCAACTCATGGGCCTTCCGGACGTCCCCTCCGCCAACTGGTCCGACCTGAGCTTCATGGCCTTCTACGAGCAGATCAGACCCTATGCGGGCCCTTTTTTCCTGGGTGGAATCGTCCTGAGCACGATCGGCGCGGCCATCGGTTATCCAGTCGCGTACATGGTGATCAGGACGCACCGAAAGCGCCACGCGCATGGCGACGCGGCGCAATTGCCACCCGAGACCGGCCTGGGCTAAGATGCCCCAGCGCGCACCATCCATGGACACGACCTCGACCAGGTTCAGCGCTCCCTACGACGGGTCGGCCCTGATTGCCGACCCGATTCACGAATACATCACCTTCACGGTTCCCTATTCCGACCACGACCCGTCGGAACGAACGGAAAAAGACCTCATCGACTCCCCCTGGGTCCAGCGGCTCCGCTACATCTACCAGTTGCAGAGCGCGCGCTGGGTCTATCCCTCGGCCGAGCACAGCCGCTTTCAACATTCCCTCGGGGTCATGCATGTCGCGGGAAGGTTTGCGCGTCATCTCTACCCCTCCCTTGCCAAGGTGGTGCCGGACCTTCCCTCCCCGCCCTATATCGAGGAGCTCCTGCGCGTCACCGCCCTCCTCCATGACATCGGCCACGGCCCCTTCTGCCATTTTTTCGACGAAAACTTCCTGGAGCATTTCGGTCTGACCCACGAACGCATCGGCCAGGTCATCATCCGTGAGCATCTCGGCAAGATCATCCGAAAGCTCCGCCGCAGTCCGCACGGCCCTTTCAACCCCGGCGAGCAGTTGGACCCGGACCACATTGCGTTCCTGATTCTCAAGGATCCCGACAAGGACAGCGGCCGCTATCCCAAGTGGCTGGCCTTTCTCCAGCCGGTGATCGGCGGGATTTACACCGCCGACAATCTGGACTACGTGCTGCGGGATGCCTACATGTGCGGCGTGGCCGTCGGGCCGGTGGACCTGACGCGCCTCATCCACTACACGCTGATGACCTCGAAGGGGCTGACTATTCACCGGACGGGTCTTCCCGCCCTGCAGATGTTCCTGAACACCAGGCTGTATCTCTATTCCAACGTGTATTACCACCGGACGACCAGGGCCATCGACATCCACCTGCGTGAAATTTTCGGCGACACGCTGGCGTTCCTGTTTCCGCGCAATCCCCTGGACTGCATGGACGACTACCTCTCGCTGACCGACTGGTCGCTGATGGAGGCCGTCCGAAAATGGCCGAAGGACAGGAGCGAAAAAAAACGGCGATTGGGGAGGGAATGGGCCCGCATTCTCGGGCGGGATGTCAAATGGAAGATGGCTTACAACGCGTTCCTGCCCACGCGCGGGGACGAACGGGGCCGCACGTTCATGGACCGGCAGACGATCGAACGCCGCATCCGGAAAGCCCTGCCGCCGAAGTTGCAGAAGCTGCCCTTCTGCGTGGACATGGCCAACCAGGACCCGCGCCCCATCAATCTCCTCAACATGGGCGAGTTTCAGATCTACGTGTACGACCCCGCCACGCAGACCGTCTCCAAGGAGGCCCT
>JBFGRH010000204.1:0-4267 GCA_041563795.1 Nitrospiraceae bacterium
CTGGAATCGAAAAAACGCGGCGAAGAATCAGTTATCGAGGAACTGGCGTCGGCTGAAATCCTGGAAATCAAGGACAAGTAAGTACCACTTTCTGAGTTGGACGTTGGGGGACGGGAACAGAAAGGTTGTCCGCCCATCGACCGTGATAGCTGTGACCTGCTAACCTGCTTTGCGAGAATCTCATGCTTCAATTATCCGACGCGGGCGGCATCCTGCAGGGATGCGGCGTTCAACGCCCACCACAAGCTGGTGCAGCCACAGCATGGCCGTTGAAGCGGACGGGACGAAAACATCCTGACCAATCGAGACAAAAAAGGAGAATAATCGATGGCGAACACTCCGCGCTTGGTGGTAGCGTACAGCGTCATGTTCGGAATTCTTGGTGGGTTTGTGGCGGCCGTCCTGTTCCAAAGTGTGCCGGGATTTGCCCAGCCTTCCGTGGAGGAGATTCCCAAGGCTCTTAGCGCGCAGGAATTCCGGTTGATGGACGGCCAGGGCCGCGTACGGGCGCGGCTGTCCTTCTCCGAGGCCGGCCAACCCTATTTGAATTTTGTCGATGAGTCCGAGACGCATCGCGTCTGGATTGGCATTGCGACGGATTCCGGCGTGACCGTCCGTGATACGAACGGGAAGACGCGCTTGGTGTTATCGGTGGACCAGGCAGGAGAGCCGTCCCTGGTCATACGCGATCGGCAGCACCGGACAAAAATTATTCATCCGTAGACGCCGGGCGCGGCGATGGCATGCCCAGGGATCCGGCAACGGCCTGGCAGAATGCACCGTGTCTGCGGCAAGATCGGTCGAGTCGGCAGTTGGACCTCGCAGAATAGGAGGCGACCATGGTGAGTGCGGTAATTCTGGCGACAGCGATCTGGGTTTGTCCCGGCAACGTGTTCTCCGACGTGGAGAAACCTGGCTGCCAGCCCTTTCATGAAGAAAGGGGGACGGTCTCTACCACTCCTGAACCGGAATCGGGGCCCGCGACTGAACCCTCGTCCTCTCCATCCGACCGATCCGCGGGGCGGGAGCCTGCGCCGAGCCAGACGAATGCGGAGATATGCTCTCTGTACAAGGAGTACATCGACCTGGATCTCAAAACGCAAGGTGGGTTCGAAATGCAGTCCACTGACCAGGCGCAGCGTTGGCAAACGCTGAAACGGATGTTCCAGAGTTCGCCGGCGCCGTCCTGCCGATGACATGATGGTGTCGGGAATTGTGATGGCCTGCACGGGGCCGGCCGGGTAAACCCCTTCTCTTCGCCGGTCCTGGGCGTGGATGTCCCAGCTGGAGAGAGGCCACCGGAGATCCGAAGCCGGTGCCGAAGGCGTTCTACCTCCCGCTCTTAAGGTCGATTCCCCTTGGCGATTGCGTACAGGGCGTGCAGAAGTCGGGTGATTTGTGCGGCTCGCCCTCGTACTTCTTGAGGCATTCCCGGTGGGCTTTCATCAGCTCCGCCCGTTCTTCCTGGATGTCAGATTGGGTTTGCTCCAGCCGATAGTCGGCGTCGTACTGGCAGCCAAAGAGGCAAGGCTGAGGAGCTGATCTCACCCCCAAGCGCCGACAGGCAGGTCTCAGGGCCGAAACGACGGGGGCGGGTGGTTTCCCCCCCGCCCGTCACCAACCCCCACTTCGTGTGCGCCTTCGCCTACTCAGGCGTTATCGAAATTGACGCGGCGCTGAAACACCCTGATTGAATTGGGTGTTTCTGAAACGCGCCCTCCGTCACTGATTGACGGCCCTATGGCAATCCAGGATGGCGGAGGCCAGCAATTCCTCCATGATCCGGCCCAGGAGCAGTTTTTCATCCGGCTGCAAGTCCGTAAACTCAATACCGAGTCCGTTTGGCCGGATCGAACAGATAGTCGCCTGCTGGATGACAAAGGGTGTTCTGCCTTCCGAGACGGACAGCTCGAGCTTCACTCGCATCGTCTGACCCAACACGGCTTGGGTGTCCACTGAGCAGCCGCCCATCGTGATTTCGGTAACCGTGCCCGTGAACGCCTGCTGCTGTGGCGCAGCCCACAGCCGGACGGGGAACGTGACGGGAACACGCACGTAGTGTCGGCGGGTGGTTAGCATCGGCTCCTCGCTCCGCTTTCCCTGAGGCGCCGGCGGGGTGGCCCGGAACAGTTCCGTGCAGAGCTGGCAGCGATAGGACAAGCGTCCCCTCATGGTCGCAGTCATATCCGCGACGTCCTCGGCCACGACCCGCTTTGTGAAATACTTCCCGCATTTCGGGCAGGGCGGCGTGAGCCAGAACGGTTGGGGAGAAAATATCTTGGACGCGTTCGATAGTTCCCACTGTGCAAAATTCAATTTGCAGAAGGAACAGGTCTGTTGTCCTTGTTGGACCGCCTTGTGGCAGACGGGGCAAGCGTTCATCGCGCATGACTCCTTGGCACGGTGGTCGTTGTGGTGTGCCCGCCTTGCAGGACAATTCCAAAAAGAGCGCTGCGTTGGTTTTTGCGCGTGGAGAGTATAGCACAGCACTTTTGCGGCCCCGATCGTCGTCATTTGGAGGAGAGATGGGTTCGAGTTGCCCGAGGATGAGGAAATCAAGGAAAGGAGACTGCGCAGGTCGCCGCCGATGGTTTTACCTACCGGCCGCCCCTCACCTCAATCTCCCTAAGTGATTGCGTGTACGGAGCGCAGAAGTCACGTGATTTGTGCGGCTCGCCTTCATACTTCTTGAGGCATTCCCGGTGGGCTTTCATCAGCTCCGCCCGTTCTTCCTGGATGTCAGATTGGGTTTGCTTCAGCCGGTAGTCGGCATAGTACTGGCAGCCGGAGAGGCTGAGCAGGAGCAGGCCGGCCAGCAAGGTTCTCACGCGACTTCTCATTTGCTCAGTTTCGATTTGACCAGGTCGCTCACGTGCTTTCCATCCACCGTCTTCCCGGCCAGCCTGACCATGACGGCCTTCATCAAATTGCCCATGTCTTTCATGGATGAGGCGCCGGTTTCCCTGATCGCTTCATCCACCGCCTTGGCGATGTCCTCCGGCGAGGCGGCCTTCGGCAGATAGCCCTCGATGATCGCGATTTCCTTGGTCTCCTTCGCAGCCAGGTCGTCCCGTTTCGCTTTTTGATACTGTTCGATGGATTCCCGCCGCTGCTTGAGCATCGTGGTCATGACTTTGCTCATTTCAGCGTCGTCGAGGTTCTTCTTGAGCTCGATTTCCTTGTTCAGCAGGGCGGCCTTGATCATGCGGATGACGTCCATCCGAAGCTGATCCTTGGCCTTCATGGCTTCCTTGAGGTCGTTGGCGAGGCGGTCCTGGAGTGACATGGCGGGCCCTTTCTGTTGATCTTGTGCGCCGTGGGAGTGCCAGCGAGAATAGTCGTTAGATATGGTAGAGTCAACACATGGCTGCGCAACAACCATCAGGGAGGCAACGATGACCACGCGGCATGGCACTGTGTTCCTGGCGGTGGGTTTGATGGTGATCGGTGGAACGATGGTCATCGGCTGCGCCGAGAAGAAGGCGGCGCCGGCGCCTTCGCAGCGTCAGGTGCAAACCGATTCCGACCGGATGTTTGACCATATGAAGCAGGAAGAGCGCGCCCATGGCACGGTCCCGGACAAGCAGGACAAGAAGGGATCCGGGGACGGCGGGTATTAACCGGCCTAGTGACGGCTTCCCCGGCCGGCCAGGACATCGGTGAGCGGTTTGACGAACGGCAGTTTTTTGACCAGCTGCCGGTGGGTGATCGGCTCGACCGGACGGGCCTCGTGAAACGTTCTCAGGAGACCGAGCGAGACGATCAGCCGCAGGACCCCCGAGATAAAAAAGACCGCCTGCAGATTTGAGGCGAGCGACCACTCGAACCCCGCCACGGCGACCCGCGCCGGCAGCACCGTCGCCAGCCAGCTTCCGATCATCGCCCCCGCAAACCAGCCCATGGCATTGATCGTGCTCCACACGGCCACGCCCTTGGCCCGGTCCTCGGCCTGGACCGTGTCGAACACGTAATTCTGCAGGCCGAGCGTGAGCCCCGCCCAGACCATACCGCCCAGGAAGTTGACCATGACGAGGTACCAGACGCTCGTACCGAACAGGTAGAGCATCGGCAGGAAGGGCACGATCAGGCCGGTCACCACGAGCAATTTCTTGTTCCCGTAGAGATCGCTGAGCGCTCCCCAGGGCTTCAAGGTAAGAAACTGGCCCAGCACGCCGGCGGCCAGCCATGAAGCGTACATCCAGTAGGTATACTGCAGGTCCCTCAAGAGATAGATCACGAAGTAGGGGCCGGAGATAAGCACGCAGAC
>JBFGRH010000205.1:0-4179 GCA_041563795.1 Nitrospiraceae bacterium
CGGCCCTTCTCGTCCTGGAGCTTTTCCAAGGCTGAAATGTAGGCCCGGTGCGCGGGCGGCATGTACTCCCGCATCTCGTCAAGGTAATGCGTCAAGGGGCCTTCCGCGTGCGTCACGCCAAGGGTGGCGTCCAGGGACGGAATGATGGAGCTCTGGGCGCCGGTCTCGCCGCGGAATCGTTGCGGCTTCCCGCCATACTCCTTCACGCCTTCGTACACGATGCCGTCCGGCAGGGCGGGATTGTCCTTCCATCCATGGATGTACGGCCGCACGCGGTTGTAGTAGATGTAGGGGTCGCACCGCTCCGGCATCCGCAGCAGCGTCTCGACCATCTGCTCCGTCGCCGCGGCGATCATCTCCAGCCCCCGCTGTACGTGGTCAGGGTTCTTCTCGAGGATGCCGTCGTGCGCGCGGCGGATCCCGGCCAACGCCCGGCCGGCCTTGGCTTCGATGTCCACGTGCACGAGCACGAACCACTCCTCGTCCACCCCGCCGAGAAAGTTGTCCAGCAGCGCAATGTTGCTCAGTTCGATGGGCCGGTCCGGTTCGAGTCGCCGCCAGTTATCCAGGCAGTACGACGCGTAGGACAGCACGGGCGGGCGGCCCAGGTGCTTCATGACGCGGCACCAGGGAACGGCCAGGGCCGCGGGAAGGCGGTGTTCCGGCCGCTGCGGGTCCTCCCACACGTAGGCGTGGCTCAGGAAGGAGAGCGACCGGCCCGCACTCCGGTACTCGTTCGGTTGCCATCGACCGTCCCCGCCAGGCAACAGCTCCTTGAGCTGTGCCACGGCGGATCGAACGTGTCGTGCGGCCAGCAGCTTGGGGAGCTCCCCCATGAGTCGATTAAACGCGTCGGTGGACGGCTCCGACAGTTTGGGAAGCGGGTCCCCGGCTGGAAGGAATCCGCGATCCGGCGAGAGATCGAACTCGGCTAGGTCGGGAGAACGGGTGGCCTTTTTCATCGCCGTGGGACGCTCCCCTGGTCGTCACCAGGCCGGCGGCCCGAAGGCGCGGCCCGGCATCTCAATTTACTCGTGACGCGTGTCGCCGATCACCGCATGCTCCGCTTCACCGAAGATGGCGGACTCATGCGTGTAGAACTTGAATTCGAGCAGGTTGTGCGAAGGATCCTCGAGAAAGAAGGTCTTGTGTTCCGTCCTCCGGCCCGGATACCGGAGGCGGGGCTGCTGGTAAAACGTCAATCCCTTCGCGGCGGCGCGGTCCGCCAGGGCCTGCCAGTCTTTCTCCGCGGTCAACACGAGGCCGAAGTGGCGGGGATAGACGCCCTTCTGCGGCGGGCCCGGTTCCGTCACAAGATGCGCGACAAGCTGGTGGCCGGCCAGCCCCAGGATGACCGCGTTGTCCGTTGTTCGGCCGAGCGTGCACCCGAGTCCGTCCACGTAGAACTTCTTCGTGGCGGCCAGATCGGTGACCGGAAACGCGAGATGAAAGAGAATCTTCTGCATACGGTTACTCTACCGTGACCGAAACTTCTTTCGCAATCCTCGCTTGAATCGGTCCTGCACCACGGGCTCGCCCGTCCCGTCCCAATACCCGGCGCTCATGCGGGGCGTCGTATGGCGGACGGCGAAGCGGCCGTCCGGCGCCAGCACGAGCGCCCCGGCCGAACCCTTCACCCGAAAAACCAGTTTCCGCAAGACCTGCCGGACCGCCAGGGAGGGACTGCTCCCGGCCTCGAGCCTGCCCACGATCTCCTTGGCGACCGCCACGCGTATGATGCTCTCGCCCAGGCCGGTCATGGACACGGCGCCGGCGTGGTCGTCGGCATAGACCCCGCAGCCGATCAGCGGCGTATCGCCGACCCGGCCGGGCAGCATGAGCGCGATGCCGCCGGTGGAGGCGCCGGCCGCGACATGGCCGTGCCGGTCCAACGCCACGGCGCCGACCGTCTCACGTCCTGAGACCTCGGCCCGTTGTAGCGAAGAAAACAGCCGGAGCGTCCCGGCTGCCCGCGGGTCTTTTCGCTTCAGGGATGTCTGTTCGGCCCGGGATGCCTTGCGCTGCGCAGGGGTCGGCGGCGGCTGGCGTTCCAGTTTGAACCGCCGCCCGAAACGCGAGGCCGGCTCACCGACCAGCAGGACGTGCGCGGTCTCGTGCATGACGAGCCGGGCTGCCGTAATCGGATGGCGAACGCCTTGAATGGAGGCCACCGCGCCGGCGCGCAATCGATCCCCCTCCATGATGGAGGCGTCCATGCGGCGCGCGCCGTCGAGCTGGAGCTTCGAGCCCACCCCGGCGTTGAACAGGCCCGAGGCCTCCAGCATGCGGATCGCCGCCTCCACGGCCTCAAGCGCGTGGGCGCCGCGCGCCAACAGCCGGTGGCCCGCCCGCAGGGCTTCGGCCAGGCACCGGCCCTGCTCGCCGGTCATGGGCCGGCTGCCCGCGCCGCCATGGGCCAGGATGACGGGTCGGCGATTCAATTCAGCAGTGTGTCTTTGGCGTGACGGAAGGAGGGATCCTGCATGCGGTCGAGGTCGCCGCGGACGAAGCCGAGCCCCGCGACGCAGAGCTCGAAGTTGTCCGACAGCTTCCGGAACAACGGAGACTGCGGGCTCGAATCGACTTCGCAGCGGGCGACGATCCCGTAGGAGCGCTTGCCCGTCTTCACATAATCGACCAGGAAGTCCTGGTGATAGATCATGCTCGCGGACTTGAGCCGCTTGAGGTATTCCGGAAAGAGGCCGGCCATGAACAGCGTGAAATCCCCGATGTGGCGGTGCACGTCCTGCTCGCGGTTCAGCGACTGCGCCTCGAGCAGCACCTCGGATTCGTACAGCAGTTCCACGACGGTATCGAGGCGCTTCCCGCGCTGGTTGCGGATCTTATACAGCCGGTCGGTGTGGGCAAATTCCACGAGGAGGTTGGAGAGGTACTCGGTCACGTTCTGGTCCGTCCAGCCCAGCGTCTCGACAAACCGCCGCTCGGTCAGGGCGCCGAACAGCCGGCGCAGCGGATGATGCTCAGGGATTCGTGTTTCGTGAATCTCCATTGCGGTCCTCCTCAGACTGTCAGCCGTGGCTGAAGTATGCCAGCCGCCGCCCATCCTGGCAAGCGCCATCGCTCAGGTTCGACTGTCCAAAACAAAGGTGACCGGGCCGTCGTTGACCAGTTCGACCTTCATGTGCGCGCCGAAGACGCCCGTTTCCACGGTCACATCCGTCGTCTGCCGCATCTGCTCGACGAACTGCTCGTAGAGGCGCTGGGCCGTCGCCGGATCGGCGGCCTGGTCGAAGCCGGGACGGCGCCCCTTGCGCGTATCGCCCAGCAGGGTGAACTGGGAAATCGCCAGGACCCCGCCGCCGATCTCGGCCAGCGAACGGTTCATCTTGCCGGCCTCGTCGCTGAAAATCCGCAACGCGGGAATTTTCTCCACCAGATAGGCGAGATCCGTCTCCGTATCGCCCTTGGCCACGCCGAGCAGCACGACCAGGCCGGCGCGGATCTGCCCGGTGATTTTCCCGTCCACTTCCACCGAGGCGCGCGCCACGCGCTGGATCACGGCTTTCATGCTCCGCTCGTTCCTCGTCTCTCGTCGTTCGTATCTCGTCTGCGCATGGCGGAATACGCTTCACGCGCGACGCCTGCCTCCTTGCAGCAAGGTGAGCGTCCCTTCCAGGTCGAGCAGCCGTCGCTTGACCGCCAGCCCGCAGGAAAAGCCGCCCAGGGACGCATCGTGGGCCACGACCCTGTGGCAGGGCACGATCAGCGGGACGGGGTTGGCGCCGAGCGCGTTGCCCACCGCCCTCGCGTAGCGGGTTCCGCCGATTTTCAAGGCGATCCAGCGGTAGGAGCGCGCACGGCCGTAGGGAATCCGCAGCGCGGTCCGCCAGACGCGGCGCTGGAACGGCGTTCCGCCGCTCAGATCGATGGGGAAGTCGAGCGTGCGGGACCGGCCGGCAAGATACCGCGCCACCTGCCGTTGCGCCTGTCGCAACATCGTGCGGGTCCCGGCAGCCGGACGACCGTTGGGCGAAACCCCGGATCGCAACACGCGTTCGACGGCGCCGCGGGACGGCTTCCCCAGCACGAGCGCACGCACGCCCATCTCTGACGCGGCCATGCCCAGCCAGCCCCATCGGGTCCTGAAGATCACGCTGTCCATCACCCGCCCCCCGTTTTACGCTTCACCATTCCCCAGCACACATCCAGCTCCTCCGA
>JBFGRH010000206.1:0-4158 GCA_041563795.1 Nitrospiraceae bacterium
CGGCGGCAGCACCGTGGACCAGATCCCGACGGTGCAGGTCGAGCCCCACCGCCAGACCATCCAACCGTCCGGCGGGCTGGCAGGGGCGCCCTCCGAAACCCTGGCTTCGGACGCGCTCGTGACCGTCACCTCGCCCATCGTCGGGACGTTTTACCGGTCGCCGTCACCCGATGCCGACGCCTATGTCGATGAAGGCGAGTTTGTGAAGAAGGGGCAGGTGCTGTGCATCGTCGAGGCCATGAAGCTTATGAACGAAATCGAGTCCGAGGTGGACGGGCGCGTGCATAAGATCCTGACCGAGAGCGCCAAACCGGTCGAGTACGGGCAGCCGCTCTTCCTCATCGATCCCACGGCATCGCCCTAATCGCATTCGACCTGACGAGGTCACCCGTGTTCAAGAAAATCCTGATAGCCAATCGAGGCGAAATCGCCCTCCGGGTCATCCGGGCCTGCAAGGAACTCGGGATCAAGACCGTCGCCGTCCATTCGGACGTCGATGCCGCCGCGCTGCATGCCCGCTCGGCCGACGAGCGGATCTGCATCGGGCCGGCCGACAGCGCGCTCAGCTACCGCAATATCCCCAATGTCCTGAGCGCCGCGGAAGTCACGGGCGCCGACGCCATCCACCCGGGGTACGGATTCCTGGCCGAAAACGCCCACTTCGCGGAAGTCTGCGAATCCATCGGCATCCGGTTCATCGGGCCCACGTCCGACCACATCGCGATGCTGGGCGACAAGGCCAAGGCGCGCGAAATCATGGGGCGCAAGAACATCCCGCTCATGCCCGGAACGGGCGAGCTGAAAAGCGAGCAGGATGCCCTGGAGTCGGCGCGGAGGATCGGGTTCCCGGTCATTTTCAAAGCCTCCGCGGGCGGCGGCGGACGCGGCATGCGCGTGGTGAACAAGGAAGAAGACCTCGCGCGCGCGTTCCAGACCGCACAGGCGGAGGCCAAGGCGAGCTTCGGCAACGACGCCGTCTACCTTGAAAAATTCTTCATCGAGCCGCGCCACATTGAAGTGCAGATCCTGGCCGATGAGAAAGGCCGGACGGTGTACCTGGGGGAACGCGACTGCTCGATTCAGCGCCGGTACCAGAAGCTGGTCGAGGAATCACCCTCGCCGGCCATCGACGACCGGCTGAGACGGGAAATCGGAAACGTGGCGGTCGAAGCCGTCCGGTCCGTGCGCTACCGGAACGCCGGCACGGTGGAGTTCCTGCTGGACAAGGATCACAATTTTTACTTCATGGAAGTCAACTCGCGCATCCAGGTCGAACATCCCGTCACGGAAATGGTCACCGGCATCGACCTGATCAAGGAGCAGATCCGGATCGCCGACGGGCAGCCACTGGCCTTTCGCCAGCAGGACATCAAACTGAACGGCCACAGCATCGAATGCCGCATCAATGCCGAGTGTCCGGAGAAGTTCACCCCGTGCCCGGGCAACGTGACGCGCTTTCATCCTCCGGGAGGACTGGGCGTTCGCGTGGATTCGGCCATGGAAAGCCAGAGCGTCGTGGTGCCGCACTACGACTCCTTGATCGCCAAGCTGATCACCCATGGCCAGAACCGCGACGAGGCCATCGCGCGGATGCGGCGGGCGCTGGACGAATTCGTCATCGAGGGCATCAAGACGACGATCCCCCTGCACAAACGGATCATGAACGACCCCGACTTTCAGAAGGGGCGGGTCTCGACCGGTTTCCTGGAACGGTTTTCCGCGGGCCCTGCGGGTTAACCCCGTGCCATCGTCCCCGGCGCCACCAGCTTCGCTTGGCGGCCTCTACGTCATCCTCGACGCCGACACCTCCCGCACTCGATCGTTGCTCGACCTGCTCAAGTGGGCGGCCCAAGGCGGCGCGAGGATGTTTCAGTACCGAAACAAAGCCGCGTCCATGCTGGAGGCCTACCGTGAGGCGGTTTTGCTGCGGGACGCCGCGACGGACGCCGGCGCACTGTTCCTGGTCAACGATCGATGCGACCTGTCGCTGGCGGTGGAGGCGGACGGAGTGCACCTCGGCCAGCAGGACCTTCCGATCCGGAACGCCCGCGCCATTTTGGGGCCGGGCAAGTTGATCGGTCTCTCGACCCATACGGAGGCCCAGGTGGCCGCCGCCACCGGGTCCGGAGCCGACTATCTTGGGTTTGGTCCCATCTTTCCTCCCGGGTCCAAGCGCGACCACGATCCGGTTGTGGGAATCGACGGGCTGCGGCGGGTTCGGAAGCTCACCTCGCTGCCGGTCTTCGCCATCGGCGGGATTGCACAGGATCATCTGCCCGCGATCATCGGGGCGGGGGCCGACGGCGTCGCGGTCATTTCCGCGATCGCGCAGGCGTCGGACGTGACGGCCGTGACGCGCGCGTTCGTGTCGCAGTTCCGGTCACCACATCCGCCAGTTCGCTGATCGCCGCGCTCCCGGCGACCGCGGCCAGCCCCCGTTCCCAGGATTGCCCGAGCAGCGGCTCGTAGGGGATGGGCCCGATCACCGGCGCCCCGCTGCGCTCCCGCAACAGCGCCAGCGTGGATGCCTCCTGCATGCCGTCCACGGTCGCGGGCGCCGCCTCCTTCGTCCGGTTCAGGATGATGCCGGCGATCGCAATCCGGCGTCGTGCGAGCGCTTCAATCGTCAGGAGCACGTGATTGATGCCCCCGAGGGCGGCGCGGCCGACCACGAGCACCGGCAGGCCGATCCGTTCGATGAGATCGCGCATGTCCGCCTGCTTCGAAATCGGTACCAGGACCCCGCCGGCGCCCTCGACCAGCATCAGTTCATGCCGCGCCGCCAGCGCACGGAACGCGGCGACAATCTTCTGCAGCCGGATCGTGGTGCCGGCCCGGCGCGCCGCGTCGAGCGGAGCGAGGGGATCGGGAAACCGGTAGGGACTCATCGCTTCCACCGGGTCCGTCATGCCGGCCGCCGCGTACAGTCGGGCCGCATCGGACCCGGCGGGCCCTTCGTGGCCATAGCCCGTTTCAACCGGTTTCATCGCCCCAATTGACAGGCCTCGTTGTTTCAGACAGACCGCGAGCGCCGTCGCGACCAGTGTTTTTCCCACCCCGGTATCGGTGCCCGTGATGAAGACCCCGGCCTTCATTCGACGATCCGGTGATCGAGTGACCTGGTGAAATGATTTCTTCATGTCAACCGATCACCACATCACGAAATCACAAGATCATGCTTTCTTCTAGAGAATCCGGCTGTCGAGGTTCCAGACCTGCCCCGAGCTGTCCCGCAATAGAGCCAGTCGATAGATCACGCCGGCGACCTCCTCCAGGGATGGGGTGCGACCAAGGACGTGGTCGTCGGACGCCTCGTGTGGGAATGCCGACCCGGCGAGCGCCGTCTTGTGCCAGCCGGGGTGGACCATGTTGACCCGGACATTCTGTTTCCCCCATTCCCGTGCCGTGGTCTTGACCAGCCCCGATAGCCCGGCCTTTGAGGCAGCGTACGCTGCTTGTCCGACGTCACCCTGCAGGGCTGCCAGAGAGCCGACCACGATCACCGCGCCGTCCCCTTGTCTGGCCATGACCGGACCGGCTGCTTGCAGGCAGTGGAACGTGCCCGTCAGGTTGGTCTCGACCACGGCCGCCCAGGTCTCAGCCCTCATGCGCAGCACGAGGTCATCGGAGGCCACCCCGGCGTTGCAGACCAGCACATCCAGGCGTCCCCACCGATCCACCAATCGATTGACCATCTCCTGCGTTTGCTTGCCGTCCCGGATATCGGCCTGCAGGCACAGCGCGGCCCCGCCGCGCCGGCGCACCAGCGCCGCCGTACGGGCGGCCTCCTTGCTCCGCCTGCCGTAATGCACCCCGACCCTCCAGCCGGCCGCAGCAAAGGCCAGGCTGACGGCACGGCCAATGCCGCCCGAGGCGCCGGTGACCAGCACGGTCGGGCCGATGCCGGACTTGCGAAGTTGAGCGGCGTGACGTCGTGCACGAGTCTTCGGCATGAGAGTGCCGGCATTATCCTCAATCGGTTCGGCCAATGGCAAGACAACCAGGCGAGCTCGCGACGGTTGCGGGGCCAACTGCCGATGTGCTACGGTCCGCCTCGCGCTCGCAGCGCACACTCATGCCGCACCGGCCTCTGACATACCGACTGTTCGCCACGTTGCTCATGACAGCCGGCCTGCTGGCCTCGCCGGCCGGGGAGGC
>JBFGRH010000207.1:0-4138 GCA_041563795.1 Nitrospiraceae bacterium
GCCGCATCCAGCCCACCGTCTGGTTCAGCAACAGCGAGACGAAGAACATCCGTTCCGCATCGTTCAGGTGCGCGATCGAGAAGATCGCCAGGCGGGGCTTGCCCGTCTCCGTATGCAATAGCTGCTGAATATCCAGGGCCTCGCCCTCCAGCCAGGTCGAGAATCCGGGCGCAGCCAGCAGGTTATTGAGCTGCATGGCAAGGGCGAACCGGTCCTTGGATGGATAGAAGGCGTCGAGATCCAGCACGCCGACCTTGGCGATCGGTGGCTCCTGGATCTGGCGGATGAGCCCGGCCAGGTCGAGGTCCCGCCCCTGCGTCCAGGCCGCGTCGAGAATGGTCGACAGTAAAATATGCTCGCGGCTCTTGATCGGATCGGCCTGGATGCCCAGCAGGCCCAGAAGGCTGGTGACGGTGGTGCCGATCAGGTCGCGCAGCAACTCGGTGTCCGCCGCCACCTCCCGGGACGGCGCGGCGAAGGACTTGAGGATGGAGACCGGGAGGCCGGCCTGGCTGCCCGGCGTGTAGATGGCGACGTCGGCCGCCTCCTTGAGCCGCTGGATGCGCGCCCCGTCCTGTCGCCAGCCGGCCAAGCCCTTCGTCCACAGCTCCGCCTGCTGCCCGGCATACTCCGACGCCGACAGGCCTTTCTTGCGGGCATCGTCTTCGTTGATCCACGGCAGGAAGTCTTCCGCGCGCAGGGCCGGGAAGGTCAGCATCAGGTTGGCGAGGTCCCCCTTGGGATCGATGATGATCGCCGGAACCCCGTCGATCGCGGCCTCTTCGAGCAGCCCGATACACAGCCCGGTCTTCCCGCTGCCGGTCATGCCGACGCAGACGGCGTGGGTGACCAGGTCCTTGGAGTCGTAGAGCAGGAGCCCTGGTTTCGACTTCCTGGCCGCAAGATCGTACGGACGTCCGAGATAAAAGACGCCCAGCTTTTCAAAGTCCGGCTCGGCGGCTTGCTTGCCGGCGGATGCTTGCTTGCCCTTGGCCATGGCTTCCCTTTCAGGCGCGTGGATTGCGCGTCGCCCCGCCATTGTATTGAGCGACCTACCCGACCGCAAGTGGCCCTTCCGGCAATGTGGAACTGCTTGCGTCCAACTGGACGCTGGGGCACGATCATCGGCGATGCCCCGACGATCCCTCGTCACAGTCCTGGCCGTCCTGTGCCTGAGCCTGGCCTGGTCCGGCGCGGCCCTGGCCGAAACGACGGCGCAGAGCGTGCACTGGGGCGCTCTCGCCTACCCGGACAAGGATCGGACGCTGACGGCCGGGTTCGTCACGGACCGCTTCACGGAATTCGACGGCACCGGCAACCGCTACAACGACATCCGGCAGACGATGGGCTTCAATTTCTGGTCCCTCAGCTGGACCGAGCGGCTGGAGCGCTACCAGGGCTGGAACACGAACCTGACCGTGGGTGCCGGCCAGACGAATGACCGGTTCAGCCGGTATCTGCAAAACGACGTGGTGCACAAATTCCGCGGCCTGACGCCGGTGCCGGTCGGCGCCACACGCGACGCCGTCGATTTCATGTTCAACGGGACCGTCACCCGATGGACGGGACTGTTCGGCGATCACGAGGACGGCTTCGCGGGAGTCGGCCTGGCGGCCGGGTCGCTCTACTACGAACCCTATGTCCAGGTTGGCGTGCGGCGCATGTCGCTGGCCGATGCCGCACGGGCGGGGTTCGGCGCCGCGCCTAGGTGGTTGGAGCGCGCATCGGACTACGTCCGCTGGTCGGGCATGGCCCGATACGGGCGGCCGTACAGCGGCGCCGCCTTCCACTCGGTGGCGGCGCAAAACTACCTCCTGCAAACGTCCCTGGGAGTCGGCAACTATTGGGCCTGCCGCTGTGAGGCGACGCCCTGGGAAATCGAACTGGCCTTCACCGTGGATTCCGGCCTGTTCGTGGACTTAAAGGGGAATTCGATCGAAGAGCGGTTCGTCTCGCTGGCGCTACGCTACGCGGCGGTCAGCGTCGAGACCTGGAACGATCTGGTCAACCAGAAGGATTACGGTCCGACCTTCGGCGCCCGTTTCACGATTGACCTGCTCTACCTCTACGACCGTTGGCAATGAAGGGCACAGCGCCGAAGACTTATAGCTGACTACACACGTCCGGCAGCCAGGAAGTCAGGGCAGCGTTGCAACTCCTGCTCTCCCCACAAACAAAGATTGACCCCTTTATGATTCAGCTCGCCTTCTCTTCCAGGTACTTGACCACCGCGGTTTCGCCTTGCTCGCGGGCATAATCCAATGGTGTCCGCCCCCGATTATCAACAACACTCGGCCTAGCGCCGCGGGTTAACAAGAGCCTGACGATGTCCAGGTGACCGATCTTAGCTGCCAGATGAAGTGGCACCACGCCTTCATTGTTCGCGGGTTCAATCGGGACTCCCCGAGCGAGTATCATCTCCACTACCTGCTTGTTTGTGCCCACGACAGCCGCGTGGAGTGTGGTATTCCCTTTGTCAGTGGTCGCCAGGGTCTGCGCTCCCCGCCCAAGCAGCAACTGCACCACCGGCTGTTGGCCAAATGACGCCGCCGTATAGAGAGGTGTCATCCTGCCCTTGTTTGCTCCCTCAATCATGGCCCCATGTGCCAGCAAGAGCTCAACCATACCCGTCAGGCCCTTCCATGCAGCAAAATGAAGTGCCGTGTCGCCGGCGTTGTCACCAGCCTCGATCTCTGCTCCATGTGTCAGGAGCACCTCGACCACAGCCTTTTGGTTCTCTTGAACGCCCAGATGGAGTGGTGTCATTCCGTTCTTATCACGAGCCTCGATCTGTGCTCCTCGGCCCAGCAGCGATTCGACCAGGGCCTGATAGCCTCCCGCTGCCGCGAAATGCAGTGGAGTACTCCCCGTGTTCGTCGAAGTGGCTTCGATCTTCGCCCCTTTCGCCAACAGAAGTTCCACGACTTCTTTTCGGCCCCACTCGGCGGCAATATGGAGCGGCGTCTTCCCCTGATTTACCTTCGCCTCGATATTTGCCGCGCGTGCGAGCAGCATATCAACCACGGCTAGATGGCCTCCAAAAGCTGCCCAATGCAGCGGCGTACTTCCCCTCTCATCGGTCGCGTCAACGGTTGCGCCACTATCCAGAAGACGCTGAACCTGTTCCACCTTGCCGTCTCGCGCCGCCTGGAGAAGCGACTGGTTTCGATCCTCGCACCCCACCAACGGCAACGTGATTAGGCCAATCCACAGAATCACCGGCAGTTTGCTGTGGCACCCCATGGCTCGTCCACCCCTACTTGAAGATGTTCGGTTTGGTCAGGTCTCAGCCACAGTCGCGTTTGGCCTGAACAATGAGCCGGCCTTTCTATGGAACTCGGCCTTCTTGAAAAATACGAACCCCACGCCGACTACCATCGCGGAACCGGCCGTCCGCACCCGGAGCGCGGACGCAGTTTGGTTGAGCGCGAGATCAGGCCAGCCGCAACTGCGCCAGGGCCGCGATTGCATTCCCGCCGCTCTTGTCCGGAATGATGTTCAACTCGAGCACCGTGACCCCCGAGAGCTCGACGCGATGGTCTTCCGTCTGTGTGGTCGCGCCCTGGGGACTGAAGTTCCACTGCTGCCGCACGATTTCCCGGAACGACTTCCCGCCATCCGCCGACCAGCGCAGATCATACTCCTGCGTGCGCTCCGCGCGGGTCTCCTCAAACACCAGCTTGATCCGCCGGAGCCGTTGCGGAGCGGTAAAGACAAGCCGGATCGTCTGCTTCCCCGGCCCTGCCGCACGCCACCCCGGGCCGCCACCGGGCACCAGCGCGGATTCGATCGGATGCGCGGCGTCTTCGGAGGTGATTTCCACCTCCGCGAGCCCCTCCACCTTCAACCAGTCCTGGTCAGCAGTTGCGGCTTCTTTCTGAGCTGGGGTCACGATTGTTTTACGCATCGGTGTGCCTCCTGATTTCAATCGAGGGAACTCCCAGCCGTCTGATTCTGATTAATCTGGCCCTCGATAGGACGCCGGATGGGTCTCATTGCAGTATAAGCCCCAGCCTGGGCTTGGGCAATCCGACCGCGCAGCTAGTAAAGGGCGACCTACTCCGGAGCCCGTTATGGTGCGTACCGGTTGAGAGGGGCGACGGGGTGGCATGCCCTTCCGCTTCAGCGCCTCCCGGAA
>JBFGRH010000208.1:0-4126 GCA_041563795.1 Nitrospiraceae bacterium
AGTCGAAGGAACTGAACGCCGAAGTCCGGGATTTCGTCCGGAAGAACGCCGACCGCCTGTTCGACAAGCTCGAAAAAGAAGAAGCCCAGCAGGCGTCCAAGTAAGCCGTCCTGGGTGAGACCGAAGGAGACATGGATGGGATCATACTGCGCAGACGGGGGCACGCGCGCCCCGCAGCACGCTTCGCTCAGCGCCGTGCTGGTGGTGGCCCTGCTGACCGTCCTGGCAGGCTGCGGAGCGGAAACGAAGGTCACGCGCGTGGATGCGGGCGTGGTCACGGACCTGAGCGGGCGGTGGAACGATACCGATTCCCGGATGGTCGCCGAAGCCATGGTCAAGGAAGCGCTCGGCACGCCCTGGCTGGACAATTTCACGCGCAACCATCGCGGGAAGCAGCCGGTCGTCGTGGTGGGAACGATCATGAACAAGAGCCACGAACACATCAACGTCCAAACCTTCGTGACCGACTTGCAACGGGAATTGGTCAACTCACAGAAAGTGACCTTCGTCGCCGGCCGGGGTGAGCGGGAGGAAATCCGGCAGGAGCGGGAAGAGCAGGCCATGCATGCCCGCGAAGACACGCAAAAGGCGCCCGGCAAGGAAATCGGCGCCGACTACATCATGAAAGGCTACATTTCGACGATTCTCGACGAGGCCGACGGCGTCAAGGCCGTGTACTACCAGGTGGACCTGGAACTCGTGGACCTGGAAAGCAACGTCAAGGCCTGGTTCGGCCAGAAGAAGATCAAGAAAGTCGTCGAACGCAAACGGACCGTGTTTTAGCCCGGGCCAGACCCCACGGGTCTTGTTGAAACCTCCCACTCCACGCAGCGCGCCACCCGTGACCGCGCGTCATCACTCGATCCTGTTCCTCTGTCTGTCCGGTCTGGCGCTCGTCCTGAACGCCTGCGGCCCCGCCGTCAACCGATACGCGCTCATCGATGAGCGCCTGCGTGCCGGCGATGTGGTCCGTGCCGATGCGCTCGTGGAGGAGGCTCGGGAGGAGTACGGGGCAAAAAGTCAGGTGCTCTACCGCATCGATCGAGGCATGACCCTTCACCTGGCCGGACGCTATGAAGAAAGCACGCCCTTGCTCGAGAAGGCGGACCAGGAGGTGGAACAGCTCTATACCCGCCATCTCACCACGCAGGGCAAGGCCTTTCTCTACAACGATTCGGAACTCCCGTTCGAAGGCGCCCCCTACGAACAGGTCATGCTCAATGTGATCAAGGCGCTCCACTATGCCATCACCGGCAACCTGTCGGACGCGCTGGTGGAGGCCCGGCGCGTGGATCATCGGCTCAACGTGCTGGCCGACCAGTCGGGGGACAAGCCCGACGCCTATCGGGACGACGGGCTCGCCCGGTATCTGAACGGGATCCTGTTCGAGGCGGCCGGAGAGCTCAACGACGCGTTCATTGCCTACCGGAAGGCCCACGAGGCCTATCTCGCCGCGCACTCCTGGTCCCATACGCCCGTTCCGCCCATGCTGCGCGCCGATCTGCTCCGCATCACCGATGCACTGCACCTGGCCGGCGAACATGCGCAATACCGGCAGGCGTTCGTCGACACGCCCTGGCAGCGGGCGGCCGACCTCCGTCAATTTGGCCAGGTGGTCGTGATCAGCTACCACGGCCGCGCCCCCCGCAAGGAGGATCAATTTATCGACCTGCCCATCAGCATGGATGCGTTGCGGCTGGTCCTGCTGACCAAATATGCCGTGGGACCCCATTCCAATACGCGGGAAGCGAGGGCGGCAGAAAGCATGCTGTACGGCCTCAGCGGCCGCGTGGTCCGGGTGGCCCTGCCGAGGCTGATCCCGCAGAAAACGTCCGTCGCCTACGCGCAGGTGAGCCTGGCCGGGGACGGAGCCACGTACGGCACCCAATCCGAGCTCGTCCAGGACCTGGGTGCCCTGGCAGCCAAGCAGTTCTCCGATGAGTTCAGCGGGCTGGCGGTCAAGGCGGTGGCGCGGGCGGCCATCATGTTCGCGGCGGCGGAAGGTCTTCCGCGCGGCGCGCGCGCGGCGGGGGGACGGGACGCCGGGCCGCTCATCGGGCTCCTCGTCGGAAGCCTGGCCAAGGCCCTGGCCATTTCCACGGAGGAGTCGGACAAGCGCAGCTGGCGGACCCTGCCGGATGAGATTCAGATCGCGCGCCTGTGGGCTCCCCCGGGATCCTACGAACTGCGGATCCGTCCGGTGGGAAAGGGCGGGGGACAGGGCGGACATCCCACCGTACGCCCGGTCAGCCTGCGAAGGGGCGAAACCATATTTGTCACGGAACTGGCGCCGCAGTAAGGCCGTGATGCGTGTCGGGTGATGAACACCCACAGGGAGGGATGGACATGAACAAGTCCTGCAGGTCGGCTGCGCTGGCCGTCATCGTCACCGGCGCCCTGCTCGCCGGGTGCTCCTCGTTGAGCCACCGCCCACAACCGGACTGGGTCAATGGCAGCAGTCGCGCCTATCCGGCCGACCAGTATCTCCTGGGAGTCGGGCAGGCTGACTCCCGTCCCTCGGCGGAAGAACGGGCCTACGGAGCGGTCTCTCGAATTTTTCAGGCCAGGGTGGAGGCGGAGGCCCAGGACTGGGAATCGTTCCTGGTCCAGGAGGCCAGGGGAATCGTGGATACCCGGCGACGGCTGACGCTCGATCAGATCACCCGTGTCTCCACGGACAAGGTTCTGGAAAACGTGCGGGTGCTGGATGCCTGGGTGAACCCGGCGACCGGGCAGCACCATGTCCTGTCGGGCATGGCACGCGCACAGGCGGGGACCGCCATGGCGGAGCGGCTGGCAGAACTCGACCGCGCGATCGAGTCGGACCTGTCGGAGTCCCGCCAGACGACAGACCGGCTGGCGACGATCCGAAGCCTGCGGCGCGCGACCAAGAACCTCGTCCTCCGGGAGGCCTACAACGCCGACCTCCGGGTCATCCGGCCCAGCGGGCAGGGGATACCGTCCCGGTATCGGGTGGCGGAGTTGACAGGAGCGCTCGAACAGTTTATGGCTGCACACCTGTTGGTCGGCGTGGAGGTCCAGGGGGACCAAAGCGAGCCGGTTCGACGGGCAGTCATCGAGGGGCTGGTTCGCGAGGGGCTGCCGGTGACGGCCCAACCGACGGGCTCCGGGGAGACGGCCGGACGGGACGCAGGCACGGTGCTGGCGCTGCTGGTGAAGGGGACGGTGCGGTTGTTTGACGTGAACGTGCCCGATCCGCGCTTCCGCTACGTCCGATGGTGCAGCGATTTCATCGTGCTGGAGCCGGGCACGCAGCACGTCGTGGGCGCCGTGTCGCGTGGAGGTCGGGAAGGACACTTGACGCACGCCGAAGCCACGGCCAAGGCCGTCCGGGTCATGCAGCAGGAGGTCTCTTCCGAATTGGCCAGGACCCTGGCCGGATACGTATACGGGGATACGGACCTGCCGGTGAATCTCCCGCCAGCGGCCTGCCCGACCAACGGGCCGGGCGACGAGGCACCGGGCGATCACAAACCACCACTATGAGGATACGATGACCAAACGCTCCGCTCGATCCGATTCGTCCACATCCCATGATGGGGGATCCCGTCGCAAGACACCCAGCCGCGTCTCCAAGCAGCGGGCCGTGGAGCGGCTCAAACGCGACACGGAGGCGGTCAACCAGGCCAGCCTGTTGACGACGCTCAGGCGGCAAGGCTATGAAGAGCTGCCGATCGAGGAAATCCAGGACCGTCTGTCAAAATTGAGGACCGCCTTGGCCGAATTCATTGTCTCGAGGAGAGCCTGAGCCCATGCCCTACTACTATTTCGATTCCACGGCGCTGGTGAAGCGGTACAGCCGCGAACGGGGCTCCCGCATCGTCAACAACCTCATGACCAAGCGGGAAAAAACGATCATCATCGGCGGCCCCACGATCACCGAATTCTACGCCCTGTTCGCGCTCAAGGCCCGTGAAGGCCAACTGACCCGCGACGACTGGTACTCGGTGCTCTTCAAGTTCGAGGCGGAGTCCGCGCGCGGCGTCTATCATTTTGCCACGCCCACCGGCGAGACGTTCACGGCGACCAAGCAACTCCTGCTGGACTTTCCCATCCTGCGGGCGCCCCAGGCCGTCCATCTCATGCTGGCGTACGAATTTCGATC
>JBFGRH010000209.1:0-4105 GCA_041563795.1 Nitrospiraceae bacterium
CAGGTGTCGAGCGGCAAGGAAGTCACGATGCTGACGATCCTGGCTGCCATGCTCGGCAATCAGATGATCGTGGTCAGCGGGGGTGGCGCGTTCGGGGCCTCTGCGACGACCGAAGGAGACAGCCCCGGCATCGACGACAAGGAGCTGGCTTCCGCCAGGGACTTGGGCAAGCGGGTTGCGGACGTGGCCTCGAGGGTCAAGCGGGGATCGACGCACTAGGAAGAGTTAATCCGCCGTTCGTTCCAGATCCGCTACCATGTCGGCGATCGTGTCGAACCCCGACTGCCAGAACGAGGCCGACCGGATATCCACGCCAACCTTGGACAGAATCGCCTCCGGGCTCTTCGATCCGCCGGCTGCCAGCAAGTCGAGGTACTGGGGCACGAAGGCCTGGCCCTGCCGCCGGTATTGCTGGTACAGGGCCAGCACGAGGAGATTGCCGAAACTGTACGCGTAGCAATAGAAGGGGCTGCCGAAGATGTGGGGGATGCTCAGCCATTCCCAGCGGAACTCGTCCGACACCGGGACGGCCCTGCCGAACTGCTGGCGCAGGGTGTCGAGGTAGGCGGCGCTGAGATCCCGCGTGGTGGCGCCCTTGGCGATCATGTCGTGCGCCGCCTTTTCGAACAGGACAAAGTAGGCCTGGCGGACGACCGTCGCGTAGATGTCGTCGAGCTGGCTGATCAACAGCCCCTGCTTGACCGATTTCTTGGTCTCCTGCGCCATGAGCGCGTCGGAGAGAATGCGCTCACCGAACACCGACGCCGTCTCGGCCAGCGGCAGGGTGGCATGGAAGGTGAACACGGAATGGTCGGCCGCGAGCATGCTGTGCACCGCATGTCCCAGCTCGTGCGCGAGCGTGGCGACATCCCGCGCCTCCCCCGTGTAGTTGAGCAGGACGTAGGGGGTGAGCCCCGGCACGACGCTGTAGCAGTAGGCGCCGCTGAGCTTTCCAGGCCGCATGCGTGCATCGAGGTGCCGTTCGTCGATCACCCGGCGGACCTGGTCGGCCAGCGCTGGCGAAAACCCCCGATAGGCGTCGAGCACCATGCGCACGGCATCCGGATAGCGGTAGCGTCCGCGGTCGGCCGGATGCGGCGCATAGATATGGTACCGGTTCATGCGCGTGATCCCGCAGAGGCGCCCCTTGAGGCGGAAATACTCCTGGAACAGGCCGGCGTTCTTGGTGCAGGCCGACAGCAGCGCGGTCACGGCCTCATCCGGCACGTCATTGCCGAGGTTGCGGGCCGCCACCGGCTCGGAAAATTTTCTCAGGGTGACGTTTTCGTTCTTCCAGTCGCTCACGAGCGTCGAGTACATCTCGCCGAGCATGTCCTGCTGCGCGCCGTAGACCCGGTGCAATTCCCTGTAGGCGGCTTCCCGCACGCGGGCCTTGGGGCTGCGGACGTGGATCGAGAGTTGTTCGCGCGTAAGGGTCTTGCGTTTGCCGTTCAGCGTCAGCGTGAAGGTCAGGCCGTTGGTCAGAAGATCATAGAGCGTGTTGACGGCGCTGCGCCCGGTGGTGTTCTTGAGGTTGATCAGTTTTTCCTCCGGCTCGGACAGCGTGTGCGGTTTGAACCGGCGGATCGTTTCGAGGTGGTATCGGAGGTCTCCGGATGCGGCCATGAGGCGGTCCGCATTGGCCTGGTCCACTGATTGCCACCAGAGATCGAAAAAGAGAATCCGGTTCTGGAGGGCGGCCAGCCGCTCTTCCACCTTGGTCTTGAACGACCGGGCCTCCGCCCGTTTCGTGTCCTCCGAAAACCACAGGTAGGCATAGGCGCTGAGCTTGGAGGACAGGGAGGCAATCTCCTCCAGCAGTCTGAGGATGTCCTGGAATCCCCCGACGGGCATGTCGGGCGCCAGCGCGGGTCGCCTCGCTTCGATCTGCGAGACGTGCTGGTCCAGTTGTTTCAGGAACAGATCGGAATCCCGGACGGGATGGCTCAAGAGGCCGGAAAGGTCCCACTCGGCCGGAGCGGCCGCGGCTGCGCGGGTCGCGGGGGAGGCTTTCCTGGTCCTAGGCATGGTCGGCCTCCATCATACCATTCTCCCGGTCGTTTCTGTGGGCCGTCCGGGCTGCTCCATGGTCTATAATAACCCTGCGATGACCGACCAGGAAATTCAACGGGCCGTGCAGTATGTGGTCGCCAGCACCTCGTACGGGCGCGAGCTGGTGGCGCAGATCATCACGACCGGGTTCGCCGAACTGACGGCCATGGCCGCCACCTCGTCTACGCAATACGACCGCGCCACGCTGCTGGAGTATGTCTGCCGGTGGACGATGGCGAAAACGGGGCAGCCTGAGCCGTTGGTGCGGGAAGTCCTGGGATGCGCCGGGCGGTGGCTGGACGAGTTGTACGAGGCGCTGCTGCGGGACCATCCCGAATGGCAATCCAAGCAGGACCAATAGGAGTCGCGCTACCCCAACCCCTGTTTCATCGTCTGGAGGTTTTTCGTCACCATCGCGTCGCCGTTCTTGGTCGAGACCTCGATACCCCGGTCGCACACCTCCCGGCACCGATCGAGCTGTCCCAGGTGCTTCAGCGATTCGGCCAGGGCGAAGTAGGCCGCCGAGTAGGTCGGCTTCACCGCGATGCAGCGCTCCAGGGCAGTAGCCGCCTCCTGGTGGCTGCCGTCTCCCTGATAGGCCTTCCCCAACCCGAACCAGGCCACCTCGTCGTTCGGGTCCACCGCCAGCAGTTTTTTCAGCGGTTCAATCTTTGAGTTCGCCATCGACTCCCCTCATGCGGCGACCGTACCATGCTTTTCGCCGGATTGTCTATCGCGTTTGGGGCGTGCTACGATCCCACAGAGTCATCAGTTGTCAGTATTCAGTTCTCAGTGAAATCCAGGTCCCTGGCAAGCACGCCGCTTATACTGACGACGAGTGACTGATCACTGAGAACGATGTCATGGCCAAGACCGGCTTCGTCTATCATCCCGACTATCTGAAACACGACATGGGCGCGGGGCACCCGGAGTCTCCGGAGCGGCTGCGGGCCATCGTCGCCCGGCTGGAACAGGACGGCGTCATGCCCCGCCTGGTTCGCATCGATCCGGTACCGGCGTCCGACGAGTGGATCACGCAGGTGCATACGCCGTCCTACGTGGCGGGGTTGAAACAGCGGGCGCCGGCCAGCGGCCGCGTGATGCTGGATGCCGACACCTCGATGTCGCCGGGCTCCCTGCCGGCCGCCTACCTGGCGGCCGGCGGCGTGCTGGCCGCGGCGGACGCCATCATGGCCGGGCGCGTGAACAACGCGTTCTGCGCCGTCCGCCCGCCCGGGCACCATGCCGAGCGCGACCGGTCGATGGGGTTCTGCCTCTTTAACAATGTCGCGATCGCGGCCCGGTACTTCCAGCGCCACCACGGATTGGCGCGTGTGCTCATCGTGGACTGGGACGTCCATCACGGCAACGGCACGCAGCACTCGTTCGACGAGGATCCCACGGTGCTGTTTTTCAGCACGCATCAATTCCCCCATTACCCGGGCACCGGCCGGGCGACGGAGAACGGGCGTGGACAGGGCGAGGGGACGACGATCAACGTGCCGATGGAAGCCGGGGAGGGCGACGAGGACTATCTGGCCGTCTTTCACAAGGTGCTGGTGCCGGCCGCGGACGGCTTCAAGCCGGACGTCGTTATTGTTTCCGCGGGGTTCGATGCCCACCGCGACGACCCGCTGGCCAGCATGGGGCTGACGGAGAACGGCTATGCCGAGCTGACCCGCATCGTGGCGGGGATCGCACGCCGCCACAGCCGGGGCCGTCTCCTGTCGTCGCTGGAGGGGGGCTACAATCTCCAGGCGCTGTCGGCGTCGGTCGAGCGGCATGTGACGGAGCTGCTGGAGGCGTGACGCGCCCATGACCAGGACATGGAAGATAGCCATCGGGTGCGCGGTCACAACGGCTGCGATCTATCTCTACTACACCGAGGTGAAGCCGGTGGTCATCTTCGGCCTCCGCTCCGATTACGCGCACGCCATCCCGTACCAGAAAATTCCGGCCGGCCTCGACAGTCTCACGGCGGAATCCTGCGGGACCTGCCACAAGGACATTTACGACGAATGGAAGAGCAGCATCCACGCGAAGGCCTTCGAGG
>JBFGRH010000210.1:0-4090 GCA_041563795.1 Nitrospiraceae bacterium
GCCCCGCATGCCCGCGGCGGCGGCGTGGGCGGAGACCGAATTGGCCAGGTTCCCGGTCGAGGCGCAGGCCACGGTTTCAAACCCGAGTTCCCGGGCCCGGGTGAGGGCCACCGCCACGACCCGGTCCTTGAAGGACAGGGTGGGATGGTTCACCGTATCGTTTTTGATGTAGAGCTCGTCCAGGCCGAGGAACGCGCCCAGGTTCTTCGCGCGGACCATCGGGGTCAGCCCCGCGTGGGGACCGATGACGGTGGCGACCGAGGGGCTCTCGACCGGGAGGAGATCGAGGTACCGCCACATGCTGAGGGGGCCCTCTTCGATCTTGCGCCGCGAGATGGACTGCTTGATCTCGTCGTAGTTGTACTTGACCTCCAATGGGCCGAAGCACAGCTCGCAGACGTGGATGGCCTTGGTCGGATACTCCTTCCCGCATTCCCGACACACGAGCGATTTCATCTTGGCCATGGGACTTCCCTCGTCACTCGTTACTATTCACCCGGCACTTTTACTGCACAGCTCTCCGCTTCGTGCTCGAAAAGCTCGGTGATCGTCGGCTGCTCGCCGCACAGGGGGCAATTGGGGTTCCGCTTGATTTTGATCTCCCGAAACGCGGTCCGGCGTGCGTCGAAGTCGAGCAGGCGGTCCGTCAAGGGCCGGCCGATTCCGAGAATCAGCTTCAGGGCTTCGGTCGCCTGGATCGTCCCGATGATGCCCGCCAACACGCCGATCACGCCGGCTTCCTGGCAGCTCGCCACCAGGCCGGGCGGCGGGGGTTGTTTGAACACGCAGCGATAGCAGGCGGAGCGGCCCGGGATGATCGTAAAGACCCGGCCGTCGAAGCGGAGAATTCCGCCGTGCACCAGCGGCTTCTTGGCGAACCAGCAGGCGTCGTTCGTGAGAAATTTCGTGGGAAAGTTGTCCGCGCCGTCGAGCACGACGTCGTATTGCCCGATGAGGTCGAGCGCGTTGGCGGCGGTCATCCGCTCCTCGTGCATGACGACCGCCACGTCGGGATTCAGGGCCTGGATCTTCTCTTTTCCGGAGAGCACCTTGGAGCGCCCGACGTCCGGCGTGTGGTGAATGACCTGGCGCTGCAGATTGGACAGGTCCACCACGTCGTTGTCGATGAGGCCCAGCGTGCCGACGCCGGCCGCGGCCAGGTACAGGGCGGCCGGGGACCCCAAGCCGCCGGCGCCGATAATCAGGACGCGGGCCTGGGCCAGCTTTTTTTGCCCCTTTCCCCCGACCTCGGGGAGCAGGATGTGCCGGCTGTACCGGGTTATTTGGTCCTCGGTGAAGTCCATGTTACTTGCCGTGACGAGTGACAGGTGACGAGTGTTGGAATGTGTTTGGGCGGTGTATCACTTGTCACTCCTCACGCGTCACGCGGCACTAGATATTAAAATATTTCTCGATGCTGATGTACCGCTCGCCCGTATCGCAGAGCACGGTGACCACGTTCTTGCCCGGCCCCAGCTCCTCCGCCACCTTCTGGGCCGCGAAGACGTTGGCGCCCGAGGAAATCCCGACCAGCAGCCCCTCCTTCTTGGCCAGGAGCTTGGCGGTCTGGTAGGCCTCGTCGTCCGTGATCGTGATCACGCGATCCAGGATGGACCGGTTCAGGACCTTGGGAATGAACCCGGCGCCGATCCCTTGAATCTTGTGGGGACCGGGATCTCCGCCGGACAGCACCGGCGAGCCGGCCGGCTCCACCGCGATGATCTGGATCTTGGGATTCCGCTCCTTGAACACCTCTCCGCAGCCCGTGATCGTGCCGCCGGTCCCGACCGCAGCGACAAAGGCGTCGATCTTGCCATCCATGGCGTCCCAGATCTCCTGCGCCGTCGTCTGCTTGTGCATGGCCGGATTGGCGGGATTCGAAAACTGGTCCGGCATGAAGTAAGACGAATTCTGGGCGATGATGCTTTCCGCTTCCTTGATCGCGCCCTTCATCCCCTCCCAGGCCGCCGTGAGCACCAACTGGGCCCCGTAGGAGGACAGGAGGCTGGCCCGCTCCATGCTCATGCTTTCCGGCATGACCAGGATCAGCTTGTAGCCCCGAACGGCCGACACGAGCGCCAGCCCGATCCCGGTGTTCCCGCTGGTGGGCTCGACGATGGTGCCGCCCGGTTTCAGGCGTCCATGCCGCTCCGCCTCGTTGATCATGTTCAGGCAGATGCGGTCCTTGACGCTACCGCCGGGGTTGAAGTATTCGACCTTGCCGTAAATCGTCGCGGCCTTGTCGCTGGACAGGTGGTTGAGCCGGACGAGGGGAGTCCCGCCGATCAACTCGGTGATATCTCTGGACGCCGGTCTCATCTTGCGCCACCCCCCATGTAGAAGAGAAATTCCACCTGGTCTCCCTCCTTCAGAGCGGTGGTAGCCAGGTGTTCGCGTTCGACCATTTGAGCGTTCACCTCCACCGCCACCATCTGGGGGTCGATGTTCTTATTCTTGAGCAAATCCATGACGGTGGTCCCCTGGATTTCCTCCGGTTTTCCGTTCAGGGTCACCTGCATCAAAAGCTCCCAACTTGGCGTGGAGAAAAAGGAATTCCCCACGCTATCAAAATCCCTGAGACCTTGTCAAGGTAAGCGAAGGCATGGGTTTCAGTCTTGACTTTCCCGGTCGTTGCCCTACAGTATGCCTCCCTTCTCCGGCGGATTCCGGCTCTTAAGAGGCCGCCATTTTGATCCATCCTGCCGGGATTATGGATGGAAGGGGTGGGGACGAAGGACCAGGCATGTGGAAAAAGAATTTTCTGTTTCGGGCTGAGGGGTCCACCCCGCTCGAGCAGTCTGAAAACGAGCTGTTTCACGAGACCGACCCCGCGATGGACAGCGCGGGACTTCATCTGGAGAAGTTCATTTCGGTGTGGATCCAGGGGGAGGAAGAAAAGGACGTCCCGACGATGTACACCAACGTGTACGTCCGCACGGCGACGTTGGATTTCGAGAAGCGGGCCGGGTTTCTCCAGCCGCTGCAGGGGCGGTCCCACCAGATCAAGCAGATGCTGACGCCGGGCCAGAAGGCCTTCCTGAAAGACTGGCTGAGCAAGAATTCCCCCCAGGCCTGGGAGGCTTCGGAAGACCATTTCCGGGAACTCTTCGACGCAGAGTAACCTATCCACCATGTCTCGCCCACGGCTGACGACGGGCGGGTCGCTTCGGGCGACGGCACGATGCGTTGATGTTGATTGTCCCTTTGGAGTCGTCGCCGTTGGCCTCCGGCTCCTATAGGGCCGCGCTAAGGCGCGATGCCGTCGCCGTCGGCTATCGAGTGGCTACCCAGCAGGCCGAGCCCGCTGTGCCGCCTTCCTCCGGACCCATCCCGTCCAGCCGTAAGATTCTGGTAACCTGATATGCCTCTGCAAGAGAGTCTACCGTAGTCCCATCGCCAAAAGGTGAAGGGCTTGGCCGACAGGGTGAGTGCGAGAGTCCGAATTCACATTGTTCTTTTGGCGGGAGTCCTGTCCTGGTGTTGGTTGCTGGTTGTCCCGCTGCCGGCGCAGGCGGTCACGATAGAGCAGTACTATGCGCCGGAGGATCGGCCCGGGGACAAGCTGGTGTCCCTCTACGGCCAGGCGCGGCGTTATATCTATGTCGCGGTGTACGGGTTGACCTATCCGCCGGTGGTGAAGGCCCTGGTCTCGGCCAAGAAACGGGGCGTGGACGTGCGGGTGCTCACCGACCGCGAGAAGGTGAAGGACTCGAAGCAGCGTGCGGCCCTCTATACCTTGCACCTGGTCGGGGTGCCCATCCGCGTCAACCGGCACGAGGACCTCATGCACCTCAAACAGGTCGTCGTGGACGATGAGATCAATGCCTCCGGATCCATGAATCAGACGACCAGCGGCAACCGGTATAACGACGAGCGCCTGGACATCATCACCGATCCGGTCACCAGCGCCAGGGCGCGGGACAAGTTCCTGGCCATGTGGGACGATCCGGTGCGGTACCAGGCCTGGCCATAAACAGGATGTTGAAAAAGTCCGCCAGCTTTGTTCTCGCGTCGTTTAGAGGCTCAACGTACAGCAAAGAGTACGCCTCGCCTCCTCACTCGCTGCGGCCGCGCTGGACGGCCTTTTTGA
>JBFGRH010000211.1:0-4075 GCA_041563795.1 Nitrospiraceae bacterium
CGACCGACCCTGTTTGCGATTGGCGACACCGGCGGCATCCAACGTGCCCCGCACGATGTGGTAGCGCACGCCCGGCAGGTCCTTCACACGACCACCGCGGACCAGCACGATCGAGTGCTCCTGAAGATTATGGCCGACACCGGGGATATACGTCGTGACCTCCATGCCATTGGTGAGCCGCACGCGGGCCACCTTCCGGATCGCCGAGTTCGGCTTCTTCGGCGTCGAGGTATAGACCCGCACGCAGACCCCGCGCTTCTGAGGGCACCGTTTGAGCGCGGGGCTCTTGGTCTTGCCTTGTGACAGGACCCGGCCATGGCGCACAAGCTGATTAATGGTTGGCATGTCTTAGCTGGGTTCCCTTCTTTCCGTTCTCAAAATCATGAAAAAACGCAAAGCCGCCGGATTATAAAGAGCATTTACCTGTGTGTCAAGGAGCCAGTTTCAGAATCGGCCTCATCCCTCCGCAGCTTCCACGCTGGGAGCACTTTCCTGCCCGATTCCAACGGCCTGGCCTTCCAACGCCGGCGGCTCTTCCTCTTTCGGGTTGATGACAAACGTGTCCCGATACTCGGCGAAACCCGTCCCGGCCGGGATGAGGCGCCCGACGATGACATTCTCCTTCAGGCCCATCAGGGTATCCTCACGTCCGTTGATCGCCGCCTCGGTCAGCACGCGCGTGGTCTCCTGGAAGGAGGCCGCAGAAATAAAGCTGTCCGTGGTCAACGCGGCTTTCGTGATGCCCAACAACACCGGTTTGCCGACGGCCGGGCTGTCGCCCTTGGCCAGCACGCGCTCATTTTCATCCTCAAACACAAACTTGTTCACCTGGCTGCCGGGCAAAAACTCCGTATCGCCCGGATCCTCGATCCGCACTTTCCGCAACATCTGCCGGACGATGATCTCGATGTGCTTGTCGTTGATGGAGACGCCCTGCAACCGGTAGACATCCTGGACTTCATCCACGAGGTATTTCTGCAGTTCCTTCGGCCCGAGCACGTCGAGGATGTCGTGTGGGTTGGCGGAGCCGTCCATCAACGGTTCCCCGGCGCGCACCCAGTCGCCCTCGTGCACATTGACGTGCTTCCCCTTGGGGATGAAATATTCCTTCACGTCCCCGACCTTGTTGTCGACCATCACTTTCCGCATGCCCTTGACAAACCCGCCGTACGACACCTCTCCGTCGATTTCGCTGATGACGGCCTGCTCCTTCGGCTTTCTCGCCTCGAACAACTCCGCGACGCGCGGCAAGCCGCCGGTGATGTCTTTCGTCTTGGTCGTCTCTCGGGGAATCTTCGCCAGCACATCGCCAGGGTGAACCGTCGCCCCCTTTTCCACGAAGATATGGGAGCCCACCGGCAGCAGGTAGCGAGCCACCGAGCCGGCGGCCGACACCTTGGAGGTCTTCCCGCCTTCATCCTTGATGGAAATGCGCGGACGGAGCGTGGCCCCCGCATGCTCGATCACAACCTTGCGGGACAATCCGGTCACCTCGTCAAATTCATCCTTCATGGTGACGCCCTCGACGATGTCACCATAGGCGACCCGCCCGCCGACTTCGGTCAGAATCGACAGCGAGTAGGGATCCCACTCCACCAATTTCTGCCCCACCGCCACATGCTCCCCGTCTTTCAGTTTGATTCTGGCACCGTACACAACCGGATATTTTTCCCGCTCGCGGCCGTTCTCGTCGTAAATCGCAATCTTGGCGTTGCGATTCATGACCACCCATTCGCCTTCCTTGTTCTTGACCGCGATCCCGCTGTTGTGGACGTCCGCGTTCTTCTTCGCGTCGAAGCTCATGAAGCGGAGGGTGCCGGCATGCTTGCCTTCCAGGACCGTCTGCGCCACCACCTTGCTGGCCGTGCCGCCGATATGGAAGGTCCGCATGGTCAACTGCGTGCCTGGTTCACCGATGGACTGCGCGGCAATGACCCCCACCGGCTCTCCCCGCTCGACCAAACGCCCTCTGGACAGATCACGTCCGTAGCATTTCATGCAGACGCCGCGGCGGGCCTGGCAGGTCAGCACCGACCGGATCTTGACCCGGTCAACACCGGCCTCGACGATGCTCTTGGTCCGCTCCTCGTCAATTTCCTCGTTCGCCTTGACGATGATCTCGCCGGTCAGCGGATCGTGCACATCCTCCGCCGACAAGCGCCCCAGAATACGGTCTTCGATGGGCTGGATGATTTCACCGCCCTCGATCAAGGCCGTGACCTCGATCCCATCCGTCGTCCCGCAGTCATCCTCGTTAATGATGACATCCTGCGCGATGTCCACGAGGCGGCGGGTGAGATAGCCGGAGTTGGCCGTCTTGAGCGCCGTGTCGGCGAGGCCCTTCCGGGCGCCGTGCGTCGAGATGAAGTACTGCAGCACGGTCAAGCCTTCCCGGAAATTCGCCGTGATCGGCGTTTCGATGATCTCGCCGGACGGCTTCGCCATCAGCCCGCGCATGCCACCGAGCTGCCGGATCTGCTGGGAACTGCCGCGGGCCCCCGAATCGGCCATCATGAAGATCGGATTGAAGGCTTCCTCCGCGCGGGCGTCGCCGCCGGCGCCCAGTTCCTTCATCATCTCGTTGGCCACCTGCTCGGTCACATGCGCCCAAATGTCGATGACCTTGTTGTAGCGCTCGCCGTTCGTGATGAGGCCCTCGGCATATTGCTTCTCGATCTCGTTCACCTCGCCCTGCGCCTTCGTGATCAGGCTTTCCTTCTTGGCCGGAATATGCATGTTGTCGATGCAGATCGACACACCGGCCTTGGTCGCGTAGGCGAACCCGATGTCCTTGATGCGGTCCAGCAGCATCACGGTGTCGCGATGACCGGCCTGGCGATACACCGAATCGATCAGCTTGGTCATCTCCTTCTTGGTCATCAACTGATTCGCGAACGAGAACGGAACCGACGGCGGAAGGATCTCGCCCAGGAGGACCCGCCCGACGGTGGTCGACACCAGCGCGCCGTTGATCCGAACCTTGACCTTGGCATGCTCTTCGACTTCGCCAAAATCATAGGCGATGCGGACTTCCTGCGGGGAGGCAAACACCTTGCCCTCGCCCTTGGCGCCTGCCCGCTCCTTCGTCAGCCAGTAACAGCCCAGCACCATGTCCTGTGACGGCACGGCAATCGGCCGGCCGTTGGCCGGGGACAGCACGTTATTGATCGACATCATCAGAACCCGGGCCTCGACCTGTGCCTCGGCCGACAATGGCACGTGCACCGCCATCTGGTCGCCGTCGAAGTCCGCGTTAAAGGCCGCGCAGACCAGCGGGTGCAATCGGATGGCTTTCCCCTCGACCAGCACGGGGTCGAACGCCTGGATGCCCAGCCGGTGCAGTGTCGGTGCGCGGTTGAGCAACACCGGATGCTCGCGAATGACCTCGTCGAGCACATCCCACACCTCCGGCCGCTCCTTCTCGACCAGCCGTTTGGCGCTCTTGATCGTCGTCGCGGCACCGCGCTCTTCCAGCTTGTGGAAGATGAAGGGCTTGAACAGCTCGAGCGCCATCTTCTTGGGCAGGCCGCACTGATTGAGGCGAAGCTCGGGGCCGACCACGATGACCGAACGTCCCGAGTAATCCACCCGCTTGCCGAGCAGGTTCTGGCGGAATCGGCCCTGCTTGCCCTTCAGCATATCGCTCAGCGACTTCAGCGGCCGCTTGTTCGGACCACGGATGGCCCGCCCCCGGCGCCCGGTGTCGAACAGGGCATCGACGGCCTCCTGCAGCATCCGCATTTCATTGCGGATGATTACGCCGGGCGCCCGCAGTTCCATCAGCCGCTTCAGCCGGTTGTTGCGGTTGATCACTCGCCGGTAGAGATCATTCAAGTCCGAGGTCGCAAACCGTCCGCCGTCCAGCGGCACGAGCGGCCGCAGTTCCGGCGGCAGCACCGGGATCACATCCATCACCATCCACTCGGGCTTGTTGCCGGACCGGCGGAACGCTTCGAGCACCTTCAGCCGCTTCGAGATTTTCTTCTTGATCGTCGCCGAGGTCGTTTCCTTGGACTTGACCTGCTGCTCGCTCCACTCGGAATCGATGTCCACCTTGCGGAGCAATTCGCGGATC
>JBFGRH010000212.1:0-4070 GCA_041563795.1 Nitrospiraceae bacterium
CCCTGGTACCGCTGCGCGAGGCAGCCGGCCGCGATGAGCACCCGGCAGGCGCCGGACTGTTTCAACCCGCCATGCTCGATGATCGTGTTGATGGATTCCTGCTTGGCCTCCTCGATGAAGCCGCAGGTATTGATGATGACCACCTCGGCCCGCTCGGGCTCCGCCGACAATTCGAAGCCGTTTGCCGCCAGGGCGCCGAGCATGATCTCCGCGTCCACCTGGTTCTTCGTGCAGCCCAGGTTCACGAAGGCGAGCGTGGTCCGGGGTCCGGCTCCGACCACCGGTCGGGGCCTGTTCCCCTGAGCGGTGTTCGGCAAAGGCAGGTGTCTGGCCCCCGCGGCCTCGGTCATGGGAAGGCTCTTGTGCGCCATGGGAGCAGTCTACGGGACGGTTTCTGAAGCGGTCAACTTGATTCAGGAGAGCGGTTGTCCTACAGTCGGCGCATGATTCGCGCGTTCCAGGGCGTCCTGCCCGTGATTCCCAAGTCCGTCTATGTCGAGGAAACCGCCGCCGTCATCGGCGACGTGGTGCTGGGGGAGGACTGCAGCGTCTGGTTTCACGCCGTCGTCCGCGGCGACGTCAACCATATCCGCATCGGCGACCGGACCAACGTGCAGGACCTCTGCGTGCTCCACGTCACGCATGACACCCATCCGCTGGTCATTGGCAGCGACGTGACGATTGGCCACAACGTGATCCTGCATGGCTGTACGGTCAAGGACCGGGTGCTGATCGGCATGGGCGCCATCATCATGGACGGGGCGGTGATCGGGGAGGACTGTGTCGTCGGGGCGGGGGCCCTGGTCACGGAAAACATGAAGATCGGGCCCGGGAGCCTCGTGCTCGGCTCGCCCGCCAAGGTCAAGCGGCCGGTGACCGACAAGGAATTGGCCTGGATCAGGGAATCCGCGCAGAACTACGTCACCTACGCACGCCAGTATCTGACCGGCATCACCAGCAAGACCGGGTTCAAGGTCTAACGGAGGGGCTTCGCAGGCTCGCCGATCCGGATCAGGCACACCGGGTCCTCAACCGTCGCGGAGGGATAGCTCTTCGGCTCGACCAGGCAGGACACGTTTCGACGCAGACACCAGTCGGTGATCCAGTTGATCTCCTCGGTTGAAGTCGTCACCAGGCCGGGCCGCCGGAGTTTTTGCAGGCAGTGGGCTGCCAGGGACACGACGGCCTCGCGCTCCTTCGTAAAGGCCGCCACGTCGAAGAGCACCGGGTTGGCGCGGCCGTAGGAGAGGGCCGACAGCTCGGGAAACCGCTCCGGGTCGTTCAGCACGCTGACGATCCAGAGATGATCGAACTGACCCTCCGCCTCGCCCGCGTCCTGGTACAGAAAGCGGAACGGCACGTCCCCGCAGGCGCGGTTGAGCACCGCGACTTCATCCTCGCGCAGGTTGCAGGCCACCACGGTCCGGCCCAATTCCATCGTCTCCATCGCCAGCACCGGCAACTCCGCCACTCCGGCGCCGACGTAGAGGCTGCGCCCGCCCGGCGTGAGCCGCTCGCGCAGCCGCCCGGCTAGCGCGATGCCGAGCCTCTGGCAGGGACCCTTCTTCGCCCTCCAGAAGGCGTCGCCGCCCTCGTCGCAGTAGATGCGGCCGAGCTCGTGATAATCCAGCCGCGTGAAGAGGGACGCGATCGTGGCGCGGGTCTTGGGCGCTAGGCGTCGGGTCCGGGACACGTTAGTCCTCGTGGTCGATCGGTTCCAACAGGGTCAGCTTCTTGGTGAGGCGAATGCCGGCAGACTTCGCGCCGGCCAGGACCGCCTGTTGCACGTCGCGCGGCAGGGCCTCGGGCGGGTACACGCCCGGCAGGTCGCGGGGGAGATGCCGGATGAACAGCGACGCCATCTGCGCGGTCGCCCAGGCGATCGGCGAGGTGAACCGTCCGCGCCGGCGGATCTGATGGAGCGTGGGGAATCGGGCGTCCCAGCGAAGCCTCGCGTGGCGCTCGCCCTTGAGGCCCTGCGCCACGACGGCTGCGGCGAACCGCGCGTGCCAGAGCCGGCCGCGGCGCATTAACTTGGCCATCTGGCGCGGGGTCGGGGTCTTGGGAAAATGTTTCAAGGGCAGGCCCCTCGACTTGCGCAATCTCCCCAGACGGTACCAGCGCCGCAGCCGCTCGAAATCGTTGCCCCCGATCTTGACGTCCATCGCGCGCATGGGAATGACGCGCGGCAGCGTGCACACCTCGTCCTGCGCCGCCAGCACGACGCCGACCGGTCCGATGGGCGGCGGGAAGCGGAACACCTCCCGTTCACCGAAGCGCGGGCCCAGATGAAACCGGCCGTTTCGGTAGACGCGGGGCCGCGACACCGCCTCGTCGAACGAGGCGTCGGGAGACCATTGGGACACGGGGTCGTCGCTGTCGGTGTTCTCATACAGGCGCACCTCGACGGTCTCCAGCCCGTCGAGCAGCTCCGCGCTGCGGGCCACGAGCAGGTTCGTCAGGCCCGGCGCCGCCCCGGCCGTGATTACGGCGGTCCGGCGTTTCTTCCGGAAGCGGGCATCGAAGGAGAGTTGCTCGACCTGGAAGGGATAGCCCGTCAGGTGCGAGGCGGTATCGAGATAGTGGGCCCGCAGGTGCAGCGCCGCGCGCAGGGCAGTCCGGTTGAAGACGGCCGGGGAGCAGTTGACGAGGAGGTGGCAGCCGCGGGCTGCCTTCACGATGCTCCGGAGGTTCCGGCCATTGACCTGCATCACGGGGATTGTGGAGCGCTTGCCGAGAAACCGCAGCGCGCGAGCCGGGTCCTTGTCGCCGCACCAGACCTGGTGGCCCTGCCGCGCGAGAAGTTGCACCAGCAACGAGCCGGTGGCGCCGGCCCCGAGGATAAAGATCCGCATCGGGGGGTCACTGTACCACAAGGGGGCTGGAAGTAGAAAAAAGCCGGTTCAGACGCGCCGCGGTCAGGACTTGATCTTCGCGGCGAACTGCTTCCTGAATTTCGCGACCTTGGGACCGACCACGTAGGTGCAGTAGCCCTGGAGCGGGTTGCGGGCGAAATATTCCTGGTGATAGGGCTCGGCGATGTAGAAGCGGCCGGCGGGCACGACCTCGGTCACGATCGGATCGGCATAGACCGCGTCCTTCGTGAAGGCGGCGATGACCTCGTCGGCGGTCTGTTTTTGCTCCGGCGAATGGTAGAAAATCGCGGAGCGATACTGCGTGCCGGCATCGTTGCCCTGGCGATTCAAGGTCGTCGGATCGTGGATCACGAAAAAGATCTCCAGCAGGTCCCGAAAGGAGATCACCGCCGGGTCGAAGGTGATCTGCACCACCTCCGCGTGGCCGGTCCGGCCCGAACAGACCTGCTCGTAGGTCGGGTCGGGATTCTTGCCTCCCATGTAGCCGGACTCGACCGACGAGACGCCCTTTGCCTGGTCGTAGACGGCCTCCAGGCACCAGAAACAGCCCCCGGCCAATGTCGCGATCTCGGTCATGCGCGCGCCCCCTGAATATGACGTCTGTTCGGTCACTATAATCTGACAGGTTGCCGGCCCACAAGATGTCCCTGCGCGAAGACGACGGGGGAGATGGCTTGCGCGACGCGGAAACCTTGACCGGACTCTCGCATCCGCCTACCATGGGACCATTCGTTCAGAGCGTATCCGCCCGGCATCAATCGCTCTTCCCGCAATTCCGAGGAGGGATTCATGGCTGAGACCCCGCCCTATTGCAGCGAGTGCTACAATGCCCACGCCCGGGCGAAGGATGCGCAGGTGAAGGCGGCTGAGAGTGCCGGCAAGGTTCCGATGACCAAGCAGGGAACCTGTACGAAGTGCGGCAAGGCGACGGTCGTGGTCTACTATGACGCGTGATCGGGAAGGAATGCGTTGATGGATCTGCCCTTCGATCCGGCCATCGAGGCACAGGCCGCCTTCAGGCGTGCGCAGGAAGGCCACGAACTCGGGCCGGATGCAGTACCGGCGCAGGAATTGGAGGCCGCAGTTTCGGAGAACGCCGGCGAGGAGGCGACGGAAGCCTATCGCGGGCTGTTGGCGCTGGGCGAGCGCCATCCCGAAGCCGGCGCCTTCCAGGAATTTCTCATCTACAGCACC
>JBFGRH010000213.1:0-4047 GCA_041563795.1 Nitrospiraceae bacterium
AGGTCCTTTTGGCGGCAGAGCTCGTGCAGCCCCTTGAGGTAGGACTTGTCCGCGACTTGCACGCCGCCTTCGCCCTGGATCGGCTCGACCAGGATGGCCGCCGTCTTGCCGCTGACGGCCTGCTCGACGGCCGACAGGTTGTTGAACGGCACGTGCGTGAAGCCGGGCACGAGCGGTTCAAAGCCCTTCTGCACCTTCTCCTGGCCGGTGGCGGTCAGCGTGGCCATGGTCCGGCCGTGGAACGACTGGAGCATGGTGATGATCTCGTAGCGCTCGGCTCCGTACTTCTTGTGCGCGTAGCGCCGGGCCAGCTTGATGGCGGCCTCGTTCGCCTCCGCGCCGCTGTTGCAGAAAAAGACCTTCTTGGCGAACGACTGCTCGACCAGCATCTTCGCCAGTTTTGCCTGCGGCTCGGTGTAGTAGAGGTTGGAGGCGTGCAGCAGATGCTGGGCCTGTTTCTGGATCGCCGCGATCAGGTCCGGATGGCCGTGCCCGAGGACGTTCACCGCGATGCCCGCGACGAAATCCAGGTACTCCCGCCCTTCCAGGTCGTAGACCCGGCTGCCCCGCCCGCGCACGATGGAAATCGGCGTGCGCGCGTAGGTGTTCATCAGGTACCGGTCGGCGTCCTCTCTCAACTCTTCTGTCGGCATGGCTCTCCCCGCCCCGAATGAATTTTCAAAACGTAACATATCGTTCGGATGAACGCAACAGAACGGGATGCCCTATCTATCTGTCAGCATTGAGGAAATTCGATCTTCGGACCTTGAGGAAGGTCCGGTGGAATGTTATAAGACGAGCGGATGAAACCCTGCCCGAAATGCGAAAGCCAGAATCCGGACGAGGCCAATTTTTGCGGGCAGTGCGGAGCCCCGTTCCCGGCGGCCGAGGACGCATCCTTGATGACCGAGGACGAACTCTGGCGCACCTTCATCGGCCCGAACTCCGGCCGCTATCTCGAGCAATTCAAGAAGTTCAGCTTCACCGGCACGCCGCGCTATAACCTGACCTGGCACTGGCCCGCGTTTCTCTTCATCCCCTTTCTCTGGTTCCTCTACCGCAAGATGTACCTCTACGCCTTCGTCTACGCCGTGGGGCCGGCCGTCTCGACGTTTCTGACCAACGACCTGATGGCCGGCCTCGTGTGGAGCATCATGGCCGGGGTCACCGCGAACTATGTCTACTACTGGCATGTGCGGGAGGAGGTGGAGGACATCAAGAAGAAGACCTGGGCGAACCGCGCGGCACAGGAGCAGGCGATCCAGGAGACCGGCGGGGTGCAGCCCTACGTCATCGGGGTCGGGCTGGTGCTCTACGCGCTCTTCTTCGCGGCCCTGTTCAAGGCGATCCAGGAGGGCCCTCCGGACGGAGGCAAATTTCCCCCGTCCCGGCCGGCCCAGTCGTCGGAACGCCGGCCCTTGTGACGCGGCCTGATTGCAACCACATGACTGATTGCGTATCCTGTGCGCGGTTTTTGGAGGAGCCTGACTGATGGCCAAGCTGGTGCTGTTGCGACATGGCGAATCCCAGTGGAACCTGGAAAACCGGTTCACCGGCTGGGTGGACGTGCCGCTGTCGCCCAAGGGTGAGCGGGAAGCCAAGGACGCCGGGAAAAAGCTGGCGGGGATCACCTTCGATCGCGCCTACACCTCCGTGCTGAAGCGCGCCATCGACACGCTCACGATCGTGCTGGAGGTGACCGGGCAGACCGGCCTTCCGGTTGAAAAGGACAAGGCGCTCAACGAGCGCATGTATGGCGAGCTGCAGGGATTGGACAAGGCCGAGACGGCGAAGAAATTCGGCGATCAACAAGTGAAACTCTGGCGGCGAAGCTTCGATGTCCGGCCGCCAGGGGGCGAGAGCTTGAAGGATACGGCCGAGCGCGTGCTGCCCTACTACGAGCAGCAGATTCGGCCGCAGATTCTCGCCGGAAAGAACATCCTCGTGGCCGCGCACGGGAACAGTTTGCGCGCGCTGGTCATGGAGCTGGACCGGCTGTCCAAGGAGGCGGTCCTGGAGTTGAACATTCCCACCGGCGCGCCGCTGCTGTACGAATTCGACCAGAACGGAAAGGTTCTCAGCCACCGCTATCTGTAAACCGGAAAACTTAGTCGATCAATTCCAGTTCTTCGACCGTCTCGCCCAGTTCGTCCGCCGGTACCAGGTCCACCAGCAACGCCAGCAGCTTCGGGTGATCCTCCGGCTCGATCAGCGAATCCGCCTCCATGACGCCGGCCGCTTCGGCGGCCACCCCAGCCGGGTCGGCCCCTTCGCGTGTCAGACTTTCGTACAGGCGCCGCCGTTGCGCCAATTCGGCGTCATATTGGGCGAGATCGTCCTGTGGAAGCCCTATCTCGGATGTCCAGCCGTCACGCAGACGTTGCATGAGCTGGGTCCAGACGCGGTCGCGATCCTTGTCGGACAGGCGGGAGTCGAGCGCCGACCAGGCCCAGAACAGGCAGAGCGACAGCAGCTCGCGCAGCAGGTGATCACCCTGCTCGCGTGAGACGGACAGCCCGTAGTCTTCCAGCGCAGCCCCGGAGAGCGCGCGGGAGATGATCGCATACAGATTCTGTGCGGCGTCGTCCGGTGAAAGGCGCGGCATCGTCGTGTTCCCCTCGGTCGCGCAGCATATCGCAACCGGTCGGCACGGACAACCGTCAGAACGCTCCCGGCGCGCCTTGTCGGTCCGCACATCGTGTGGTACAGTCGCCCGCATACCGTGCGAGGACTCAAGGAGGATGTTGAGATGAGGAGAGTAAACAATCGTGCCGTACTGTGTGCGCTGGTGCTGGCGCTGACCTGTGTGGCCGGCGGACATGAACCCGCGCAGGCGCAGGACAGCGGCTGGGGATTCGGCACCGATGTGGGATTCATCGCCGGGACGACGAACAACACCGTCTTTGCGTTGAACTTCCAGGCCGACTACTACCTGGCGAAGGAATTTTCGATCGGGCCGATGTTTCAGTGGGTGCCGTCCGGCGATCTCAAGCAATATGCCTTTGCCGGGGCGTTTCGGTACCACTTCCATGCCACCGATCGGTTTAACATCGTACCCTTCGCCGGCATCGGTTTCATCCACGCGGATTTGAGCAGCAGGACCGTCAACCGCAACGATACCAGTTACTACCTCCCCATCGGGGTGTCGTTCGAATACCAGGCCACGCCGAGGCTCGCGTTCTCGAATACCATCATGGTCAACATGCACGATATCAATTTTTCCCCGTCGCTGTCGCGGGACACCACCAGCATCTCCGTCCTCTTCGGCATGCGCTTCGGGCCATAACGCTGCGGGAAAGAAGTAAGACAAAGGCCGGAGCGGACCTGCATCCGCTCCGGCCTTTGTGTTCCCTAAATACCCGGGCTACTTGTTGATCCGCACGACGATGGCACCCATCAGATCCCCCTGCTTCCAGTCTTTCTTGGGGCTGTCCGGATGCGCGTTATGGCAATCGGCACAGCCCTTCGTGACCGCAAAATCCGCCGACAGGCCCTTGACCTGGTTGCCGTCCGCGAAGGTCAGGATTGTCTGACTTGGATCCGCCGCCAGTTTTTTCAACGCTGCCGCTTCCGCCGGCGTCTTGGGCGTGTTCGACTTGTAGATCGGCTGCAGGCCGACCAGCCCCAGCTCGAATCCTTTGATTTCGGCCCCGATCGCCTTCACCAACTGCGCGGGCAGCATCACCGCATGGTCATCACCCTGCCATTTTTCGCTGGGCTTCACGCCGCTCTTCTTGACCTGTTCGATGATTTGCTTGCTGTAGACCGTCCGCACCGCCTTGACCGTTTCAAGGACGTACCGGGCGGTCAATTCCTGCGAGGATTCCGCGGCCCAGACAAGCGGGACGGCGATGATCCATGCCGCCATGACGGCGGCGCCTACCCTGATGCCAACGATGCGTGTCATTGCTGCCTCCTGGTGATAGGGTGGGGAACGGAACAGGTCGTATAAGTAGGCGCAGCAATGTGATGCGAGCGAATGAACGAGCGTCGGTATTAGAGTGAAACAGGGGAGAGCAAATCAAGACAATTCGCCGGCGGGACTGG
>JBFGRH010000214.1:0-4033 GCA_041563795.1 Nitrospiraceae bacterium
GGCCTGGACGCAGGGACGGGACCTCGATCTGGCCGGGCTCATCCGGGAGATCCAGGAGCCGCCGGTCGCCAAGGTCGGCGTGCTGGACCTCGACGCCTTCTATCCGTCGAAGGACCGGTTCGCCCTCGCCATGCAGCTCAACAACCTGCTGGCTGCGCCCGGATTCTCGACCTGGCTGGAGGGCGAGGCCCTGGATATTCAGCAGCTATTGCATACGGAGACGGGCAAGCCCCGCCTGGCAATCTTCTCCATCGCGCACCTGAACGATGCGGAACGGATGTTCTTCGTCTCGCTGTTGCTGAACCAGACGGTGGGCTGGATGCGGCGGCAATCGGGCACGAGCAGTCTCCGCGCGATCCTGTACATGGACGAGATTTTCGGCTACTTCCCGCCGGTCTCCAACCCGCCGTCCAAGCAGCCGTTGCTGACCCTGCTCAAGCAGGCGCGTGCGTATGGCGTCGGCGTGGTGCTGGCGACGCAAAACCCGGTGGACCTGGACTACAAGGGGCTGGCCAACACGGGCACGTGGTTCATCGGCCGGCTGCAGACGGAGCGGGACAAGGCGCGCGTGATCGAGGGGCTGGAGGGCGCGGCGGCGGGGACCGGCAAGAAATTCGACCGGGCCGCCATGGAAGCGGTGCTGGCGGGCCTCGGCAACCGGGTGTTTCTCATGAACAATGTGCATGACGACGCGCCTGAAGTATTCGAAACGCGCTGGACGCTGTCCTATCTCCGCGGGCCGCTGACACGGAACCAGATCAAGACCTTGATGGAACCTCGCAAGGCATTAGAGAGAAAGGGTGGGGCGGACAAAGAGGAGCAGAAAGGCACCTCACCCCTGGCGCCTCACGCCTCGCGGCCGCTGCTGCCGCCGGACGTTCCCCAGTACTTCGTGCCGGCGCGGGGCGCGCAAACGGGCGCGGTCGTCTACCGGCCGATGCTGCTGGGGGCGGCCCAGGTGCGCGTGGCCGATGCCAAGGCGGGCGTGGATGTCACGCAGGAGGTGACGCTGATCACGCCGATCGCGGACGGACCCGTGGCCGTGGATTGGGATGCGGCTGAGGCAGCCGATGTGGCGGTTGCCGACCTGGACACCACGCCCCAGGAACCGGCCCGGTATGGAGCGGTGCCCAGCGCGGGAGCCAAGGCAAGGAATTACGATGCCTGGAGCAAGGATTTCGCCGGCTGGCTGTACCGCACCCACAAGGTCGAGCTGTTCAGAAGCCCTGCATCGAAGGAAACGTCGAGACCGGGAGAATCGGAGCGGGAATTCCGCGTCCGGCTCCAGCAGGAAGCGCATGAGCACCGCGATCAGGTGGCCGAGAAACTGAGGGACAAGTATGCCCCCAAGATCGCCGCGCTCCAGGAACGGAGGCGTCGCGCCGGGCAGGCGGTCGAGCGGGAATCCGAGCAGGCGACGCACAGCCAGGTGCTGACGGCCATCTCGATCGGCGCGACGCTGCTGGAAGCCTTCACGGGCCGCAAGGCGGTGAAAACCTCGACCATCGGGAAAGCGACCACGGCTGCCCGCAGCGCCGGCCGCGCCATCAAGGATCGCGGCGATGTGGCGCGGGCGGAAGAGACGGTCGCCGCCATCGATCAGCAGATCGCCGACCTGGAGGCCCAGTTCAAAGCCGAGGCGGACTCCCTGGCCGCCGCCGCCGATCCGCTCACCGAAAAACTCGAGGTGATCTCGCTGAAGCCCACCAAGGCCAACATCGCGGTCACGCTGGTCGCGCTCGCCTGGGTGCCGTCGTAGGGACGTCATCCGTCAATCGTTCCTCGTTATTCGCGGGAAACCCTAGAGTCCCGGATGACGAATGACGATTGACGAGGAACGCCGCTCCCTTAGTGTTTCGGCTTCTGCATGATCTTGTCCGTCCAGGCCAGGAGGATCGCCGAGCCCAGGAAGGTGAGGTGGATCGTGAGCTTCCACTGGATGTGCTCGGGCGCCTCGTTCGCGACGTTGACGAAGGACTTGAGCAAATGGATGCTCGAAATCCCGATCAACGAGGCTGCCAGCTTGACCTTGATCGTGCCCGGATCCACATGGCTGAGCCATTCCGGCCGGTCGCGGTGGCTGTCGAGATCCAACTTGCTCACGAAGGTGGCGTAGCCGCCGATCACGACCATGGTCAGGAGATTGGCGACCATGGTGATATCGATCAGGGACAGGATGCCGAGCATGAAGAGGGTTTCCGTCAACTCGCCGGCATGGTGAATCATCTCCCATAACTCCACCACGAACTTGTAGGCATAGAGCAGTTCGGCGACGATCAGGCCGCCGTAGAGCGGCGCCTGGATCCACCGGCTGGCAAAGACGACCGTTTCAAAGCCGCGTTCCAGCCGGGCCGGCAATCCTCCCCCGCCTGAGACCACGGCCGTGTGAGACGAAGACCCTCCGTTCGACATAGCACCTCCTTGAAAGTAAGGCACGCACGGTGAAGACCCGCAAACAGGCGAGGACTGTAGGAGAGCCGTGGCGAGTCTGTCAATCCGGGACAGGCGGACCCCGCCGGCCGGCCTCAGTTGCGTGGAGCCAGCAAGGCCGTGACGATGGCGAGGAGATCATCGGCGCGGAAGGGTTTCCGGAGGAAGGAAATACGTTCGGGCTTGGGGAGATCGTTCCCCAGCAGCGCGTGGGGGGTGTCGGAAATCATGACCACGGGCAGGTCCGGGCGCAACTCACGGGCGAGGTCGACGAGCGCCCCCCCGTTGAACCCCGGCAGGACGACGCCGGTAATGAGGCAGTCGATGCGGTCGCGATGGCGTGAAAAAATCTGCCAGGCGGTCAACCCGTCGCCCGCTTCCAGCGTGTCGTAGCCGGCGGCCTGTAGCGTCGAGCAGGCCAGCAAGCGGACGGCGTCCTGACGTTCGGCGATGAGCACGGTCTCGGCCGCCGTCGATTTCCTACGCGGCACGCAGGGCCTTCCAGGTGGTGCGGACGGATCGCCGGGGCGGGGCGGCCGCACGCACGGCGCCGAACGCGGTCTGGTTGCGGGCGTGCGTCGGCGCAACGGGGCGGGACTGCGTCCCCAGGACGGGTGACATCCCGTCGCCGCCAGGGATGTTCGCATGAAACCTCAGCGCACCCAGCATGGCGCGGTAGTATGCCCATTGGGGCAACAGAGGGAAGGGCCGAACGGTAGGGAGGAAGGGCTATTTGTCCTTTTCCGGAAGCCCGAGGGCGCCCAGACTGGCGGCGCGTTTCACGAAGAGGGCGGCGGCCTGGGACCGGCGGGAGATTTGCAGCTTCTGGAAAATCACGCTCAGGAGGTTCTTGATCGTCTTGTCGCTCAAACCGAGTTCGCCGGCGATTTCCTTGTTTGTTTTTCCCTCGGCCACGAGCGCCAGGATGCGTTCGTCCCGGGCCGACAGGGCGTCGTCGGGGGACGGCTTCTCGTCGGGCGACCCCGGCTGCATCTGGGCGATCATGCGCTGGATGGCGGCGGGGGCGAAAATGGACTGTCCCCTGGCGACGGCCTCGACGGCCTGGACCAACGCGCTGCCGCCGATTTCCTTGAGCAGGAACCCGGCGGCGCCGGCAAAGATCGTGGACAGGACGGCCGTCTCGTCGGAATACGAGGTGAGGAACAGGACGCGAATCTCGGGACATTCGGCGTGAATGTCGCGACAGGCCTCCACGCCGTCGCCGTCGGGAAGGCGCACATCCATCAACACGACGTCGGGCATGAGCCGAAGGGCCTCCGCAACGGCCGATTCCATGGTGCCGGCTTCGCCGACGACCTGGACGGTTCCGGTCCGGTTGAAAAGGGCCCGCAGACCCAGGAGGACCACCTCGTGGTCGTCCACGAGGAGCAGGCGAATCAGTTGGTCTTTCGACGTGGGCTCGGATTCGAGGTCGGCCCTCAAGGCCGGCCGGGCGGGGGCCTTGGATGATTCGCGGATCGCCATCACATTCATAGACCCCTCGGCATCTCCATGCTGATGACTGTTCCTCCCATGGGATGGGACACGATGTCAAGCTTCGCGCCGATCATGCGGGCCCGCAAGCGGATGTTCCTCAGCCCCC
>JBFGRH010000215.1:0-4029 GCA_041563795.1 Nitrospiraceae bacterium
CACTACATCGCGAAGGCCGGCGTGCTGATCCTGACGAAGACGCTGGCGAAGATGCTGGCGCCCTACGGGATCACGGTGAACGCCATCTCGCCGGGATTTATTGATTCAGGCAGCGCCCCGCCGGGGGAACTGGCCGGCGTGACGAAGCGAATCCCGGCGGGCTATGTGGGCGAGGTGAAGGATACGGTGGCGGCGGTGAAGTTTCTCTTATCGGAGGAGGCCCGCTACGTGACGGGGACAAACATCCATGTCAGCGGGGGATGGGGAATCTGAGGCGACGATCAACGCAGAGCAGGAATTGTTCCGCACCGTCTCTACGCATCGGTCACCGCTCATCATTCTGGTTCCCTATTGCGGCAGGCCCAGCAGCGTTCGGAGTTTCGAGACGGTTTCAGGCGGGTACCCCGATTGATAGAGGTGCCCAATGAGCGCACACCGCACTCCTCCCACTCGGGGATCGAGCACTGACTGATCGATCAACCGCAGAACCTGCTCAAGAGTCGCGGCCTCCTTCGGAGATGGCGGTGGGGGCACCCAGCGTTCGCAATCCGGATAGCGCTCCGCGATATAGGTCTCCATCTCCGCGCAGGTTGGAAAGGATCGGTCGAGCAGGGGCTTGCCGGTGTCGTCGTCGACCAGATCGAAGTGGGGTTCGGGCTGGGGCTGTGGATCCTGGTCGTCCACGATTCCACCGCCCCAGGTCAACTCCACTCTAAGTTTCATGCCGGAGTCCGACGCCCCGATCAGGCGGACGAGGTATCGTGACGCGACTTACTTCCCGAACGCTTTCTTTAATAGCGGTTCGATTTCGCCCTTGGCGGCCATCGGGTCGAGGATGTCGGTGTCGCCGTAGAACTGCCCGTCGATGAAGACCTTGGGCAGGGTCGGCCAGTTGGTCATCTTGGCCAGGAATTCCCGCTTGGCCGGACTCTGCAGCACGTCGATCAGTTCATACGGGTAGCCGTACTTTTCGAAGAACTGCATCGTTTCCTTCGTGAACCCGCACATCGGCGCCTGCTTCGTCCCCTTGCCGTAGATCAGGATCTTGTGCGCCTTGATTTCCTTCTGAACTTCTTCTTCGATTGGATTCGACATGTGGCACCTCTTCAGTCCGTTACGGTTTACCTCTTACCCCTCATGCCTCACGACCCGTCCGTCGTTTCGGCCTTGATTTCCAGTGCGTGGATGCGCCCGTCCTTCATCGGCGCATCGAGCGCCCCATAGACCATCCGGTGCCGGTCCATCAGGTTCTTGCCCTTGAAATGGTCCGAGACGACCTTGATGCTGAAATGGTCCATGGTGCCGGTCCGGTCCGTGACGGACACGACCGCGTCCGGCATGGCTTGTCGAATATAGCTGGTGAGTGCGTCGCTGGTGATCATGGGACCGGCCTTTCTCCCGGGAGAGAGAATAACGCAGCCTGTCCCGATTCTGCAACTGACGCTAGTCCTGCTCCCGCCGCCCGTAGAGCAGGGTGATGTTCACCCGGCGGTTCTCGTAGCCCTCCTTGAAGCTGATCCGGTCCGTGGCGTGGAACAGGTCGGAATTGAAAATCACCGCCCGGTTGCACCGGTAGGGAATCGTCACCGCCTGCGCGCCCTGCTCCTTCAGCCAGGCCAGGACTTTGGGTTCATTCCTGGCATTGTTGTACTCCTTGAAATTCCAGTCCCGCGGCGCCTCCTTGTCCCAGACGACGAGCCCGCCGTGCTCGGCATCGAGGTTGGCCTCGTCCGGCGTGATCCAGAAGTTCACGTTCACTGCCGCCGCATCGGCATGCATGTTGAGGCCGGTCAGGGCGCTGTCATACTTGAAGGCCCAGGACTGGGTCAGCTTGTGCTGCTTAAACACGCCGGGAAACCTGAGGCGCAGCTCTTCGGCGACCTGCAGGAGGAGGGGGGAGGCGAACCCGTCGCCCAGAAAGGCCCCCAGGTAGCCGTTCGGGTAATCCCGCTTCCAGATCGTGGAGTCCAGGCAGAACCGGCGGAGGGACTGCAGGGCCTCGTCCGTCAGCAGCCCGTCCACGTACATGATCTCCGGGCGCTTCGCGTTGTAACGGGCTTCGATCTCCGCGACGTCGAGCGACGGGTTCACCGCCCCTCCCGGCAGGATCGGGCAGTCGGCGCGATGCAGGATGCGATTGAAGGAGGGGACGACCGCCTGGTACTCCCCCGAACTGACCGCCATGCGCCAGGGCGCGGCGCCCTCCTGGGCCGCCCGCTGCTGCAGCTGCGTCAGCATTTGAAGGTAGCCCTCCTGCGCCGGCCCCAGCGCGCCACGGTCCATCAGATACCGCACCTGCTCGGCGTCATGTTTCATGCGGGCCTTCGACACCGCCGTGTCTTGAACCGGCCAGCCATGGTTTTGTTTGGTGTCTGCCGAGGCCTGGAAATCCTCGGCCGCGCGACCTAGTTCACCCTTCCAGAGGTAGGCGAAGGCCCGATCGTAGTGGGCCTTCACATAGCCGGGCCGGAGGGCCAGTGTCCGGGTAAAGGCCTCCACCGCCTCGTCCAGCTTCCCGTGGTCCCTGAGCGCGACGCCGAGATTGTTCTGGGAATCGACGTGCTGGGCATTGAGTTTGAGCGCCTGCTGATAGGAGGCCTGCGCCTCCGCAAACTTTCCCTGTTCCTTAAGGGCCACGCCCAGATTATTGTGCGCCTCGGCCGAGTTGGGATTGAGCCGCAGGACCTGCCGGTAGGCCTCTTCGGCACGCGCGGGCTTCCCCTGCTCCAGCAGGACGTTGCCGAGATTGCCCTGGGCCTCCGCATAGGAAGGGTTCAGCTTCACGGCACGCCGGTAGGCGTCCGCGGCTCCGTCGAGCTTGCCCTGCTTCTGCAGGACCACACCCAGGTTGAAACAATAGGGCGCTTTCGTGGAGTCCTGTGCAATGGCCTCGGCGATCCGGCCTGCCGCCTCATCCCAGTGGCCGGTCTTGTAGGCCACCAATCCGAGCAGGTGCAGCGTGTCGGCGTGCCGGGGCTGTTGGGCGAGGATCTGATGGTAGAGGTCCGCGGCCTGTTGCAGGCGTCCGCCCTGGTGATGGGCGACGGCCTGCGAGAACAGCTGCTGCAGCGCACCCAGGGCCTGCGTGCCCTGCCGTTTCTCCTGTTTCTTCCGTTCAGCCCTGTTCATCATTCATAAACTAGGCGTGACGGGAGACGCTGTCAAGATTGGCATGGACCGCAGGGATTCCGGCGCGCATCCCGCACGCGATAGTCGGCGACCGCCCGCCGGCCGTCGAGTTGAATCTCGCAGCAGGCCTCGAGCATGTCCTTCAATTTCCGCCGTCCCCGTTGCACGCGCGATTTCATCCCGGACACCGAGAGTCCCAGACGCCTGGCCGCCGCCTGCTGCGTCAGGCCCTCCAACTCGACCAGCGTGACCGCCTCCCGGGAATCGGCCGGCAAGCGCCCGATCATCGGCCGCAGGCACTCGGCCAATTCGGCCCGGAGCCGGCCGGCATCCGACGCGTCGACCGTGGCGGGGAGGACCGGAACCGGATACCCGGCATCCAGGTCGGACGAGAGGCCGGCGGGCGCTTCGCGGCGCCGCGCCGGCGACCGGTAATGGTCGACGATGGCATTGCGCGTGATCCGGAACACCCAGGGCACCAGGCGTCGCGGATCCTTGAGGCCGTCGAGCCTGCGATGCATCCGCAGAAAGACCTCCTGGAGAATGTCCTCGACGTCCGCCTCGCCGGCCACCCGCTTCGAGACGAACGCCCGGAGCCCTCCCCGAACCTCCCGCCACATGTCCTGGATGCCAAGATTTCCCACTGATTGCTTATCAGAGCACGACCTGTTCATGTCGTCCTCATAGTACAGGATGGTCAAAAAGGCCGTCCAGCGAGGCCGCAGGGAGTCCGGCGACTGAGGCCTACGTTTTTCGGTAGGTCGCAGGGAGACGGACGACCGAGAACAAAGCTGGCGGACTTTTTCACCATCCGTTAGTGCGCCGCGCAAGTCGCCGGTTCGCCGGCGCCGGCCTGCTTCGGAACACAGCAGCCGGTCTGCGCCAGGGGGCCTTCCACGG
>JBFGRH010000216.1:0-4017 GCA_041563795.1 Nitrospiraceae bacterium
ACTTTTGGCGCCGCCCCACCACAGCTCGCCTCTTCTACCAATCCGCTCCGAGACGGTCGATCACCACCTGGTGCACGACGGTATACTTCCCCAACGTCGCCAGGTACACCGCCGCCTCCGCCACGTCGAAGGGGTCGATCTTCTCGCTCTTGAGGATGTCCTCCGGCGTGGCATCCACCAGATCCTCCGCCACGCCCCCCGGACAGAGCGCGCTGACTTTAATATTGTGCGGCCTGCCTTCATCGGCCAGGGACTTCGTCAGGGCCATGATCGCATGCTTGGAGGCGCTGTAGGTCCCCGTCCCCGCCCAGGCCTGCAGGCCGGCCACGCTCGACATGTTGATGATCACGCCGCCCCCCTGCCTCTTCATCTGCCGGAACCCGGTCCGGCAGCAGTAGAAAGTCCCGTAGAGGTTCGTCTGGATCACCTCGTTGAAGACCCGCGAGGTCGTCTCCGCCAGCCGTCCGCCCCCGACAATGCCCGCGTTGTTGACGAGGATGTCCAGCCGCCGGTAGCGCTTCACCGTCTCCCGGATCAGCCGCTCCACCTGGGCCTCGTCGGTCACGTCGGTCGGGATCGCCCAGGCCTCCCCGCCCTCCTTCAGGATCTGGTTGACCGTCTGCTCGCAGGACTTTTGGCGCCGCCCCACCACGACGACCCGCGCCTCCTCGCGGCCAAACCGCAGCGCGATCGCCTTGCCGATCCCCCGGCTGCTCCCCGTCACGATCGCCACTTTATTGCGTAATCGCGCCATGCGTCTCCTCACCGACGAGCGGAGGGGCTCAATGCCAGACACAGGTCAACAATCGCATCGAATGCCACGCGCCTGGCGACATAGCCCCGGTCGTCCTCCTTTAAGACCTCCTCCCGAGATCGTCCAGCCAGGGGTTTCAATCCACCTGACGTGGCCACCATGCGCTTGTCACGCTCATAGATGGGATGCCAGGACCTGAACGTGAGGATCTTCCCTGCATGCACGAGCCGGATCTGCCGATACATGGAATCAGGCCCGAAGCTGTCCCAGTCCGTGAACCGAAACAGGGGGCCAAAGTCCTCCCACAGTTGTTTCACCATCCGTTCGGCCCTGGCATCCTTTCCGCTGAGACTGCAGACGGGCTTGTCAGGCTGAGGCTTGCCGGTCGGATTCGTCCTGCGGTCGATATCCCGAATGTCTAGCGTCGAGGGAGCCTGGTCCGGCTGGCCGGCAACCGGGGGAACAGCCAGGAGACCGGAGAGCGCCACCAGCGCGATCAGTCCGGCGGCCCGTGACATGCACCGAATCATCAGCCTAGTCCTCATAATATTTTTCTTTCGTGATCTGCGTGCCGGCCGAGATGGCCTCGTTGTAGAGCTCGGAGCTGGGGAGAATCTCCTTCTCGGGCTGGCCGTAGAAGCGTCGGAAGACCTTGTTCGACTCCTTCTCATAGCGGAACTTGGCTTCCTCCATGGGGTAATCGAGGTAGACATCCCCGGCCTGGAACGCGTCCATCTTGATCATCGATAACGCCTCTCCCTCATCCCGCGTGAGGGACAAGGCCTCAGGCGCCTTGTCACTCACGTACTCTCTCAAATAGATCACCGGGCTTTCTTGCAAGCGCGGCACGGTCTCACTTCAACTGCGCGCGTCCAACGAGGGCCTTCCGAGGCCGCGCGTTGCGCGAGCACAGAAGGGAGACCGGGCTGCGACAGCTTGCTCCCCTTCTTCAAAGTCCCAGGTCCGACAAGCCCGGATGATCGTCCGGCCTCCGCCCCAGCGCCCACCGGTACTTGCGATTGGCCTCGTTGATCGGCAGGTCGTTGATGCTGGCGATGCGCCGCTGCATCAGCCCCTGCGGGCTGAACTCCCAGTTCTCGTTGCCGTAGGAGCGGAACCAGTTGCCCGCGTCGTCGTGCCACTCGTAGGCAAAGCGGACGGCGATCCGGTTCTCATGGAAGGCCCAGAGCTCCTTGATCAGGCGGTAATCGAGTTCCTTTGCCCACTTGCGCTCCAGGAACTGCACGATCGCTTCGCGCCCGGAAAAAAACTCGGCCCGGTTGCGCCACGTGCTGTCCTCGGTGTAGGCCAGCGACACTTTCTGCGGATCGCGCGTGTTCCAGGCGTCCTCGGCCATGCGCACTTTCTGCATGGCCGTCTCGCGGGTGAAGGGAGGGACGGGAGGACGGCTCGCCTGGTTCATGGTCCAACTCCTCGGTTGGGGCACGGGTGGATGCGGCGGAATTGTGCGCTTCCCGGCGGTTCGGGTCAAGGAATGGCTACGTAGGCCGGCGGGCACAGGCGTCTCGGGAGAGGCAGGGGTGATCGTCAGAGCTTGGGGAGGGGCTTGGCTGCGTCCTTGGGATGGATGACCCTGGCTTGATGGTTTTTCTTGTAGCAAGTGCCGTTCTCAATCGTATAGACGGTGCTCAACCTGTCCTGGACGTATTTCTCCACCTGCGTGGACATGTCCTGCGAGGCGACACCAAGACAGGCCAGGCAGCGTGGCCGCGGGTCTTTATTGAGTTCCCGTTCGATGGTTGCGATGACGTCGCTGAGTGATTTCATCGGACGGGTATAAGCATAGCAGGTTTATGGGGTCGCAAACCTGGCAGAAACCTCAATGCTCATGCCGGGTTACAGAGAGCAGCCCGGTAGCGCGTAGGGAAAGATACAGGGGGAGTTACGAATAGGCCTTGAATCGCATGCAATCGCGCCCTGCCTCCTTGGCCTCGTAGAGGGCCTCATCGGCGACTTTCTTTAACCGCTCAGAGTCGAGCTCCTTGGTGGCCACCGCCGAGGAGACCCCGATCGTCAGGCTGACGTTGAACGTCGCCGTCCCCGCCTCGACCGGCTCGTCCCGGACGCGGGAGAGGATCCGCTCCGCCAGGATCGTGGCCGTCTCGTCCGGGCAATCCGTCGCGAACAGCAGGAATTCGTCGCCTCCGTAGCGGACGATCACGTCGGACGGCCTGACCGATGACCGGATGCGCTGGGCGATTTCCTTGAGCGCGACGTCCCCCGCCGCGTGTCCGTGCTTGTCGTTCACCTGCTTGAAATAATCCACGTCCACCATCATCAGGACGACGCGGTGCCGCTGGCGCCGCGCGCGCTCGATTTCCCTATACAACAGCACGTCCATGCCCTGCCGGTTCCACACCTTGGTCAGGGGATCGATCAGGGCGACCCGCTTCGTCTCGGTCAACTCCTTCAACAACTGCGTTTGGGCTTTGCTCAGCGCGGACGTCTTCAGCTCATTTTCGGCCCAGGCCGCAAGACTGCGCAGCGTTTCAAATTCTGACGGCGAGAGCTTTCGCGGCACGCGGTCGATAATGCAGAGCGTCCCCATGGCGCTGCCCTCGTATTTCAAAGGATGGCCGGCGTAGAAGCGGATAAACGGTTCCCCCGTGACCAGCGGATTATCGGCAAAATCAGGATGCTTCGACGCATCCGGGACCACGAAGGTATCTTCCTGCAGAATCGCGTGGCCGCACAACGAGATTTCCCTCGACGTTTCCGCCGCCTTCAACCCCTGCGCCGATTTGAACCACTGGCATTTGTTCGACACCAGGGAGATCAGCGCGATGGGAATGCCGAAGATTTGACGTGCGACCTTCGTGATGCGGTCAAACCGCTCCTCTGCGGGGGAGTAGATGATGCCCAGCGAATCCAGCTTGGCCTGCCTTTTTTTCTCGTCCTTGGGAATCGGCGGCTTCTTCATATTCGATGTCCCTGCCGGGCATCCAGGCGGTCGACGCGACGGACGCCCATTCCTACCATCATTGCTCCCGTGATGGGCTTATGCAAGGGTATCGGCTGAGGATTGAGAAGCGGCCTAGAAACGGTTGGGGTGTCTTAATCCGAGGCAAGTGAGGGAAAAGGCGTGGAACCTTTCCCCTCACGCACGCTTCCCAAAGGGCAGCCGAGACTGGTTGCGGGCTTCGCCGGAAGTGCGGTCAGAGAGGCGGCCTGTGTCACGAGGACAAGAACTATTGGGGCAGCCTACTGAACGTGGCGAAGCGTTAACGGCGACGGACCTTCAA
>JBFGRH010000217.1:0-4009 GCA_041563795.1 Nitrospiraceae bacterium
AGGAGAAACTGGACGCGATCAGGAAAGAGGCGGTGGAGAAGCTGAAATCAGACGATCCGAACCGCGAGCGGCACGTCAAGCTGATCTTCCATTCGCTGGAGTACACCGAAGTCCGCAACATGATCCTGGAGAAGGGCTCGCGCGCGGACGGCCGTGGGCCGGCCGACATCCGGCCGATCACCTGCGAAGTGGGCGTGCTGCCGCGCACGCACGGGTCGGCGTTGTTCACGCGCGGCGAAACCCAGAGCCTGGCCGTGGTGACGCTGGGAACCTCGGACGACGAGCAGCGCATCGACGGGCTGGAGGGCGAGTACTACCGGACCTTCATGCTCCATTACAATTTTCCGCCGTTCAGCGTCGGCGAGGCGCGGCCGTTGCGCTCGCCGGGCCGCCGCGAGGTGGGGCATGGCGCGCTGGCCGAGCGCGCGCTCAAGCCGGTGCTTCCGGACAGCGAAAAATTTCCCTACACGCTCCGGCTGGTCTCGGACATTCTCGAGTCCAACGGCTCGTCCTCGATGGCCACCGTCTGCGGCGGGTCACTGGCGATGATGGACGCGGGCGTGCCGATCAGGGAAGCGGTGGCGGGGATCGCGATGGGGCTGATCAAGGAAGGGGAGCGCGTCACGATCCTCTCCGACATCCTGGGCCTCGAGGATCACCTGGGGGACATGGATTTCAAGGTGACCGGCACCAAGAACGGGGTCACGGCGTTGCAGATGGACATCAAGATCGCCGGCATCACCTCGACGCTCATGAAGGACGCGCTGGAGCAGGCGCGCAAGGGCCGCCTGCACATCCTCGAGGCGATGGCGAAGGCGCTGTCGACGCCGCGCACGACCCTGTCGGCCTTTGCCCCGCGCATCTTCACGCTGAAGATCAAGCAGGACAAGATCCGCGAGGTGATCGGCCCGGGCGGCAAGACGATCCGCGGGATCATCGCCGACTGCGGCGTCAAGATCAACGTGGAAGACACGGGCATCGTCTCGGTCGCCGCGGTGGACGAAGCCTCGGCGAAGAAGGCGATCGACCGGATCAACAGCATCATCGAGGAAGTCGAAGTCGGCAAGATCTACATGGGCACGGTCCGCAAGATCATGGATTTCGGCGCCTTCGTCGAAATCCTGCCCGGCACGGACGGGCTCGTGCACATCTCCCAGTTGGCCCATCACCGCGTCCAGTCCGTGGCCGACGAGGTCTCGGAGGGCCAGCAGGTCATGGTGAAGGTGATGGAAGTCGACCGGCAGGGCAAGATCCGCCTCAGCCGCAAGGAAGCCATGGCGCCGCCGCAGGTGGGCGCGGCAAAGGAATCCTCCGGCGGCTGATGTATCGCAAAATCGTGCTCGACAACGGCCTCCGGGTCGTGACCGAACGGATGCCGGCGCTCAAGTCGGTGAGCGTCGGCATCTGGGTCAACGTCGGGTCGCGCGATGAAGACGCGGGAGAGGAGGGCTACTCCCACTTCATCGAGCACATGTTCTTCAAAGGGACCGCCACGCGGTCCGCCGCCAGGATCTCCCACGAGATCGACGCCCTCGGCGGCGAAATGAACGCCTTCACCACCCGCGAAACGACGACGTTCTACGTCAAGCTCCTCGATGAGCAGTTGACGCCGGGCCTGGCGCTCCTGGCCGACCTGTTCCATCACTCCCGCTTTCCATCCAGGGAAATGGAAAAAGAAAAGCAGGTGGTCCTGGAAGAGATGCGCATGGTCCAGGACGATCCGGAGGAGTGGGTGCAGGACCTGCACACCCGGCAGGTCTTCGGTGCGCATCCCCTGGGCCGGCCCATCCTGGGGACGGCGGCCTCCATCAGGAATCTGGGCCGGCGCGATATCCTCGGCTACATTCAGCGCCACTACCATCCGCGCGAAACGGTCGTGGCCGTCTCCGGCAACTTCGACCAGAAGCGCCTGCTGGCCCTGCTCGATCGCCACTTCGGCCGGTACGAGCGGTCGTCCGCGCCAAAGCGGAACCGGTGGCCCGCGGAGATCCACGGCGGGTTCCAGGTGCATGGGCAGCCGCTCAAGCAGGTGCATCTGTGCGTGGGACTGAAGGGCCTCCCGGCGGAGCATAAGGACCGGTACGCCTCCGCGCTCCTCAATGCCGTGCTGGGCGGCAACGTCAGTTCCCGCCTGTTTCAGGAGATCCGTGAGAAACGGGGCCTGGCCTATTCCATCTACTCCTGCCTCTCCGCCTACAGCGACGGCGGCACCTGGTCCATTTACGCGGGGACGCGCCCCTCGGAAGCCCCGCGAGTCATCGAGCTCGTGCTCAGGGAGCTCCGGCGGCTCTGCACACACGGCATTCGACGGGATGAGCTGGCACGGGCCAAGAACCAGATGAAGGGCGGCGTGATGCTGGGATTGGAAAGCACGTCCAGCCGGATGGGCAAGCTGGCCAAGGACGAATTGCACCACGGACGCCGTGTGTCCCTCGAGGAAGTCATGGCCGGGATCGACCACGTGAGCGAAACGCAGCTGCTCGACTTGGGCCGGGACCTGTTTCAACGGCGTTGCCTCTCCGTGGCCGCGCTCGGGCCCGTGTCCCGCCGAGCCCTGGCTTCCGCTCTCGATTAGCAGGGGCAGCCGGTTCGTTTCGGCGTATCTTGATTCTTTCACCGGCCATGAGGGCATTTGGGGTGGCCAAATTGACTCGGAAAAGACCCCCATATTTTCAAGCTGTTGCGTGATGCAGGAGCGCCAAATATTTTCTTGACATGGTTTGAGGGATTCAGTACGATTGCCCCCTGCTTCGGTCTCTTGATGCGCTTATAAGTCAGTTTGTGATTGGTTGTTTTTTATTTTAGTAAGGAGGGACGAGTGATGAAGAGAGGCGTCGTTATAGCGGCTGTTTCCTTCTTCTTTGTGGCCGGGTTTGCGCTGGTCGGTCTTGCAGTGGCGGCTGATGCGCCTGCTGCGGCTGGGGCTTCGGATATCGTCGCAGGCCAGCCGGGCACCTACAAGGGTGAAGTCGTGAAGACCCTTAAGGGTCGTGTCTGGTCCCAGTGGGCGGACAATCCAGAGAAAGAGTTGCTCTTCGGCATCCAGTATTGGAACACGGGCGAGCCGGCTTCGGGCACCCCGAGCGGACGGTCCTCCTCCGATATGGACGTGCGGCCTCCGGATCCCCTGTTCGTCTGCTGCGCCTGGGGCTTCACCGGCGGAACCGAAAAGAACAATCCCTATGCCGGGTGGTACCATGCAGCCCAGACGGTCCGGCTCCAAGTAAAAGACAAGGGTCTCATGGACCAGATCATCAAGGCGGCGCAGGACCTCGTGGCCATGGAAGTGACGCTGGATGGCCGGACGATCACCGGCTTCAAGGTGTTGAAGAATAACTAGGGACGGCGATCCGAACCGAGCATTTTATTACGAGCCAATCATTTCGGTTCTTTAAGGAGGGAGCGATCATGAGAGTTCATAAGACAGGCTGGGCGTTCCTCGCGGCCATGGCCCTGGTGGTCGGTGTGACCTCCACCGCGCTGGCCATCGAAGCGTTCCAGGAGCGGTTCGAGTGGGGAGACATGAGCAAGCCGACCACGCTGCAAGGGCGGGTGATCGTCATGGATCCTTACGATGAAGCGGTGTGGATCAATGTCGCTGTGTTTGGCGGCAATGCCGAGAGCGGCTACTGGTGGCAGAAGCAGCATCCAGGCAAGAATCTGAAGTTCTACGCCGAGGAGGGCGCCTGGGATACGCTGAAGAAGCTCGCCCGTCCCCATGCGGGACCGGCTGCGGCCAAGGAAGTCCCGCCTGGCACGAAAGCGGCCCTGATCGAGTTCGTAGCCACGGAAGTGGAGCAGAACCGCCGGGTGATCAGCTCCGTCAAGGAGTTGCCCGAGGTGGCGGGTGAACCGGGTAAGACGGTCAGCATCATGGCGCTGAAAGCCGGCTGCGCGGATGAGACCTCCGCGGCCTGTTATGCGAAGAAGCAGCAGATGGCAACTGCCCCGAAGGCGGTGCCGCCTATGGAGTATGACGTGCTCCTGCCCGGTGGCAAGCCGGTCGGCG
>JBFGRH010000218.1:0-3988 GCA_041563795.1 Nitrospiraceae bacterium
AAGAACCATTTATAATATGCCGCGGCTCCAGCAAAGCTGGATGCGTGAAATAAGGTACTGGCGGGGTTTCTCCGACCGCCAGGAGCAATTGAATGGCGGTCGGCTCAGCAGGCTCGGGGGAGAGGTGACTGAGTGGCCTAAAGTGCCGGTCTCGAAAACCGGTGTCGGGGTAACTCGACCGTGGGTTCGACTCCCACCCTCTCCGCCAAACCAAGCTCGCTCGTGCCGGCCGCTCTCTTGAGATTCATCGTAACTTCGCGGCCGGATAAACCCCACTAATTCATTCGCTACTTCTGCCATTCGAATTCGTAGCGGAGCTGGATGGCGGTGTAGCGCTGGATCAATCCCCCGCGGTCAAGCGGCATGTCCCGCTCGTGGAGCACCGCCAGCTCGTAATCCTTCCATCGGAAAGCCAGGCCGATGACCCAGTCCAGCTCGGTCGGCGTGACTTTGTCGCTTTTCGACCGGTCGGAGAACCAGTTGGTGTCCGCAAACAGCACCACGCGGTTCTTGTAGAGATCCAGATCGGCATGGGCGAGGTATCGGAAGAGTGCGCGGCCGCTGTTGTCGGGCCGGGCGAAGTAGTTCTCGTTGTGGAACAGCCATCCGCCGCCCATGTAGAAGGTCAGATTCTGATGGGGAAACCGCTGCCGCCACCAGTCGTATTGATTGGCCTGCGCGAAATTATAATTGACGATGGCGTCGGCATATTTTTGCGTGAGGGCCTTGCGGTCGATGGCCTTGTCCTGCTCGTACTGCAGCCGCCAGCCCCATTGGTTGAGCATGCCGGTAAAGGCAAACGTCGCGTCCCACTCCGAGAGCTTGATCCACCCGTCCTGGCGATCCGAGAAAAAGTTCTGGTCGGTGTAAAACTGCAGGTATTCCTTATACAGATCGGTCTCCAGGTGGATCATGTGCCTGAGCCCGACGAGGCCGGTGTTGTCCGGCCGCGCGGCAAAGGTGGGATTCTCCGCGAAGGTGGAGGTCAGGAGATATCCGTGCAGCCAGGGCCGTTCGTTGGCGGCCCCGTCCGTGTCTCCGGTGTCGCCCATGGCCGGGAGCGGGCGGCCGTATTTCTCGAGCGCGTAGCCATATGGCGGGGAGCATACGAGCGCGAGCATCAGCAGCCAGGCGCCGAACGCAGGCCGGCGTATCATCCGGTCTGCCGCGGACAATTAGAGGGAACCGTACAGGTAAATGGCGCCGGTCGGCTGCGGCTTGCCGCCCGCCGGCTCGACGCTGATGTCAAACCGCGTGATGCGGGATTTGCGCGGGAGCTTGCGGACGAAGAGACGGCCCTTGCGGCCGGTGTCGGGCTTGAACGTCCCGGCGCTGACAGGCGTGGTGGTGACGGCCCAGAGTTGATAAACCAAGCCGCGCGGGAGCGCCGGCATGTTGTAGGCATAGAGGAGGACCGTGCCCCGCGTGGCATCGTACAAGATCATTCCCTCCGCCCCCTTCGCGACATCCGTATGGGCGAGCGGGATGACGCGGACGCTGGCCGATTGCAGCATGGCCAGCGTTTCATCCCTCGGCGACGCGGTCTTGTACAGCAAGACCAGCTCCTTCTCTTTTTCCTCGATCTGCGCGCGCAGCCGTTCGGCCTCCATCTCGCGCTGGGCGACCAGGTCTTTCAACCCTACCAGCCCGTTGAGCCGTTGGGTGGATTCCTCCAGGTCCCGTCGAGCCTGTTCCAGTTCCTCTCTCATCGCGACTGCCAGCGTGGCCGCCTGGTCCAGGGAGGCCTGGGCTTGCTGGCGTTGGGCCGTCTCCAGAGTGATCTTGGAATTCAGAAGATAAATATACGCGACGAGGCTGAGCAGCAGCGCAATGAATACGGCGGTGAGGGTCGCCTTGACCAAGGAAGACGACGTGGCCGCGGCCGGCTTCGTCGGGGAGGCCATGGGAGGAGGCATTTCCTTCGGACCGCTTGGCCGCTGCACCGATGTGGGACGGACGGTGGCATCCCAGGTGCGCACGATGCCCGGCTGGGTTGGAATCGGTGCCGCAGGCTCTTCGGAGGCTTCAGGCGTCGGCGGGTTCGAGAGGCGGAACGTGGTATCGCCTACCGGAACCGGGCCCGGGGTGCGGATCGTGGCATCGGGATCCACCGGCCGTTGAGCCTGGGGCTCATCATCGGGATCAGGTTTGGGGGCCTTGGGTGTTGAGTCCATGCGTACCGATCAAAAGACTCAATGCAATGCCGGGAACCGAATCGGGGCGCATCATAGCACGATCGTTTGGTGGCTGGAAAACAAATGGAACAAAATCCGGATTGGCGGTCCGCCCGGCCGAATCCTCACGGGTGGCTCGCCTTGACTGTGAAGGCGGCGGCGAGGAGCGCGCCGGTCCAGCGCAGGCCTTCCCAGGACAGGTGCAGCAGGCGGGTAATGTAGGCGCGTCCCAGCTTGAAGGGACCGCGCACCCCATAACGCAGGACCATGTAGTCTGGCGAGGGACACAGGAGGCCACGTGCGTAGCGCAGCTTCGCGCGGATGCCCGGCAGTGACACGAACTGGGCGAACTCCTCCCTGCCGCTGAGGCCGGGGGCCTGCACGAGGAGATTGACCAGGGGAGCTTGCGAGTGATGGGCGGCCAGGCTGGTCAGGGTGGAGTCAGGGATCGGGCTGTGGAAGCGGTCACGCAGCGCCTCCAGCACTTCCGAAATCAGGAAGGACTGGCCTGATTGCCCGGCGGTCGTGACGACCAGGTCCCATCGCAAAGAGAACCTGGTACGCCTGACGAGCAGGTCGAGCTCGCGCCACCAGAGCAACGGAGCCTGGTTCCCCTGGTGAAGGACGTGGCAGCAAAGATGGACCAGCAGGTCTTCATCGCTCAGCAGCCACGCGTCGATTCCGGCGACCCGGCCCTTGCGGCAGCGGGACCAGACCCCTTCCATGTCGAGCGCCTCGGTAAACGGGGGATAGGCGAGGGTCCAGTGGGGCTCGACGACGATCCAGCCGTGCCGGTCCTTGACGAATTCGAGCGTGTACGAAAAGGTCCCGGCAAATCCGGGCCGATGCTCCATGCAGCCATACCCAAGACCCGTCAACGATTCAGTCATCGCGGACAGGTCCGCCTGTCGCAGCAGCAAATCGATGTCGCCCGTCTGGCGGAGCGCGCCCGGACCATGCAGCTGTTCGGCCAGGGCCAGGCCGCGCAAGGGTACGCAGGCGAGTCCGCGGTCCCGGCATCGCGTGAGGATGGCGCGCAGTTCGTCCGCGAGGACCAGGTTGGTGGCTGTCACCCGTGCCGCTTCCTCGGCAATCTGTGCGCGTATTTCTGATGGAATCCGTTTTTTCCCCTCCGGCGTGAAGCTCCACTGATGGAATAGAGGAAGGAGGCACTGTTGGAGACATTGCCGGAGAAGATCGTGCCAGATGGGATCATCCCGATCTGGGGCCGTCGCGGTCTCTTGCCGTACGAGGCTCCACAGGAACGCATGCACCTCAGGCAGAATCATTGCGACAGGTCCTTGCAGATGGTCTCGACAAGCCGCCCTGCCTGCGCCAGTTTACGTGGATAGGAGAGGGACTTCACCGGAATGGTTGCCGCGAGCCCGGAGGCCCACCTGAACTGCCGTGCCAGCCTGGCCTGGTCGGTGATGATGAGGTTGAACGTGTTCGCGATCAGCTCGATGCAGGCGTGTCGCGGCGACAGGGTGCGAATGGAGATGCGGCGGCTTGTGCGGCTGGTGGTCGGAGGCCTGAGGACGTAGAGGGCCTTCAAGGGGATCGCGCGGGGGCAGTGTTCGCCGTTCGAAAGGGGGAGAATCAGCTTGTGCGTCTCCGGGTTTAGTCGAGCGCCGGCGCGGCTGGATCCCAGCAGCCGTTGGGCAATCTCGGGAAACAGCTTGATACGGGCGGGACCGGGATGCGCGGACAAGCGACTCATGGAAGAGCCGGACTGGCTGATGACAAGCAAATCGTCCGTCAGGAGGGGATAGCCGGCTTTCAGAAAAGCGGCGCCGAGGCTCGACTTGCCGTAG
>JBFGRH010000219.1:0-3969 GCA_041563795.1 Nitrospiraceae bacterium
ACGCCGGCTTCACGCGCGATGGCGAGTAGGTGGAGCACGGCGTTGGTCGAGCCGCCCGTCGTGGCCACGGCGGCGATGGCGTTCTCGATGGACTTGCGCGTGATGATCTGGCGCGGGCGCAGGTCCTTCTTCAGGAGCTCCATGACCATCTGACCGCACGTGAAGGCCACGTCGTCCTTGCGCTGGTCCATCGCCGGCACGCCGTTCATGCCCATCGGCGAGATTCCCAAAAACTCGAAGGCGATGGCCATCGTGTTGGCGGTGAACTGGCCGCCGCAGGCGCCGGGTCCCGGGCAGGCGTGGTCTTCCAGGTCCTTCAACTCGGTATCGGTCATCTTGCCGGCGCCGTGTTTGCCCACCGCCTCGAAGACGTCCTGGATCGTCACGTTGTGCCCCTGGAACTGGCCCGGCATGATCGACCCGCCGTAAAGCATGAGCGACGGCAGGTTGAGCCGCGACAGCGCCATGACCGTGCCGGGGATCGTCTTGTCGCAGCCGGAGAGCGCCACGACCGCGTCGAACAGATGCCCGCGCGCGACCAGTTCGATCGAATCGGCGATCACTTCCCGGCTGATCAGCGAGGCTTTCATGCCTTCCGTGCCCATCGAGATGCCGTCGGAGACGGCGATCGTGTTGTACTCGATCGGGGTGCCGCCCGCCGCGCGGATGCCGGCCTTCACCTTCTCGGCCAGCCGGCGGAGGTGGTAGTTGCAGGGCATGACCTCGATCCAGGTGTTCGCGACGCCGACGAGCGGGCGCGACAGATCCGCGTCGGTGAAGCCGACGGCCTTCAGCATGGCACGCGCCGGGGCGCGGCCCGGTCCCACGAGCAGGTCGGCACTTTTCCGCTTTGGATCGGTCATCGTTTCTCCTTGGTCAATCCACGAGTCTGCCGGGCAGGCAATCTCTCACAGATGGGGGAGGGGGGTCAACGGCCTGCGCGCGGCTAGTCGTCCGTCTCGCCGCTGTCGTCGTAATACTTTTCCCGGTAAATCGGGCAGAGTCCCCGCTTGTTGATCAACGCCGTCGCGTCGGCGATCATGCCGCTGCTTCCGCAGAGATAGGCCGACACGTTTGCCACCGACCGCACGTGTTCTTCGATCAGCCTGGTGACGCGGCCGGTATCGCCGGCCCAGCCCGGCTCCGGGCGGGACAGGGTGGTATGGGCCGCGAAGTTGGCGTGTTTCCTGGCCAGGGCGGCCAACTCGTCCTGGTAGTAGAGGTCCCGCTGGCTCCGCAGCCCCCAGAGGAGCGTGATCGCACGGTCATGGTGCCGCTCAAGCTGGTCGCGCAGCATGGACCAGAGCGGCACGATGCCGGTGCCGGTCGCGATCAACAGCAGGTCTTTCGCCGCTTCGTCCCGTACGTAAAAGTTTCCGGCCGGCCCCTTGAACTGCGTGGCGTCGCCTTCCTTCAGGCTGAACAAATAGGTGGAGCCGGGCCCGCCCGGGACCAGATTCAGCAGGAGCGTGACCGCGTCCTCCTGGCTCGGTGGGGACAGGATCGAGTAGGGCCGGGAGACCGGTCGGCCGGTCTTGGGATTCGGCACCTCGAAGGACACGAACTGCCCGGCCTTGAACGAGATGTCGCCCGGCTCGCGCAAGGCAAGCCGGATTTCCCGCACATCGTGCGTGAGGTTGCGGATGCCGTCCACCCTCGCTTTGAACAGTTGGAGCGCCATGAGAATATGACGCTCCCTGGAGGAATGACCCGCCAGGGAGCGCCAGGCTGAGGACCTCTTCCGACGGTCCCGTTACTTCTTGCCCTTGCCTTTCTTCTCGCCCTTCATATCGTCTTTCTTTTCATCGTCCTCGTTCTCGACATCGATCACCGCACCCGTGATGGCGTCGATGTGGACTTCGGAGGTCTTCCCGTCCGCGCCGACCACCTCCACTTCCCAGATCGTCTTGTCGTGCTTCTTTTCCAGCTCGGCCTCGACGACGGTGCCCTGGACCTTTTCCGTGGCGGTCTTGATCGCCTGCTCCACGGTGACCTTGGCCTCCTTCGCCATCTCGGCCACGTTGCCCTCTTCCTCGTGCTTGCCCTTCTTATCGCTCCAGGCCGGCCCGGTCGCGATCAGGCTGGCCCCGACGAGGACGGCAAATACGAGCGCAGTGATCTCCAACTTCTTCATGGCTGTTCTCCTTCGGTTGAATGAATGTTCAATGCATCGGGCCGGAATGTTCCGATCCCGGTTTCATGCCCGGGCCCATCCCGTGCTCCATATCCTTCTTTGTTCCTTTCCGGTGCTCCCCCCGCATCTTCATCATCTTATCATGCTCGGACTTTTCCTTTTCCCGCTGCTCCGGGGTGAGCAGCGCCATGGCGTCACGCCTGGCCTTGATGGAGGCCAGGCGAAGGCCGATCTCCAGGTCGGCGCCCTGTTTCAACTTGGCCTCGATCGCCCCCAACTCCGCCTTCTCGTCCCGGATCAGTTCGTGCAGCTCGCGTTCCGCGACCTGGATCTCGGCCTCGGCCCGGATGCGCGTCTTGTCGAGGTCGAGCTGGAGGGCCTTGATCTTGCCGACCTGTTCGTCGGAGAGCCCGATTTCCTTCTGGTGCATCAGCAGGTGACGCAGGAAATGGCCGGCGCCGCGATGATGACCCTTCTTGCCCCCGCCGTGTTCGCCATAGCCCTTGCCCTGTTCCTTGGCCTCTCCGTGCGGCTCATCCGCCCACAAGGACGGTCCGCCGAACGCCAGGGTGATCGCCGTGAGTCCGATCAGCAGTGCTCGCTTCATGCCACGCCCTCCTTCATGCTGTTTCGTCCACTCGCCACAGACGCACGCGTGCCCGCCTATCCCCGGTGCGCTGTTCTCAGAAGCTCGGCGCGCGGGTCTCCGTGCGAGGAGCGGCCGAGTTCCTCGTACAGTTTGCGGTCCTCGTCCGTCAGGGACGGGGGCATGACGATCTGCAGCGTGTAGAACAGGTCGCCGCGTCCGCCCGTCGCCGACGGCAACCCCTTGCCCTTCAACCGGAGCTTGCCGCCGGCGCGGCTGCCCGGCGGAACCTTCACGCGCACCGGATCGGCCAGTGTCGGCGCCATGATTTCGGCCCCCAGCGCGGCCTCCCAGGGCCAGACGGGCAGCGTGACGTGGAGGTCGGCGCCCTCGCGCCGGAACACCGGGTCCGGCGCGATGTGGACGCGCAGGTAGAGATCGCCGTGGCTGCCGCCGCCGCGGCCCGGGCCGCCCTTGCCGGGGACGCGCACGCGCGTGCCGTCCTGAACACCCGCCGGGATCTTGATGTCGATCGTACGCGACGTCGTCCGCCCATTGGGGCCGGACGGCTCCGTGACCGCCACGCGACGCGTCACGCCCGTGAGCACTTCGCGCAGGGTCAGCCTGGCCTCGGTTTCCAAGTCATGTCCGGGGACGGCGCTGCCTCGAAACCCGCCCCCTCGCTGCGCGCGCCCGCCGAAGAGATTTTCAAAGATATCGCCGAAGTCAAAACCCTGATCGGTGGTGAAATCCGGCCCGGCCTGCCCTCCTCCGCCGAAGCCGCGCCCCGCTCCGGCCTGTTGCCGAGCCTTCTCATAGGCTTCGGCCTCCTGCCAGCGGTGCCCGTATCGGTCGTACTTTTTCCGGGTATCCGGATCGCCCAACACCTCGTGCGCCCCGTTCAATTCCTTGAACTTTTTCTCCATCTCGATCTTGCGGGAGCCCGTATGGAGGTCGGGATGGTACAGGCGGGCCAATTTGCGGTAGGCCTTCTTGATCTCGTCCGCCGTGGCAGACCGGTTCACACCCAGGATGTCGTAGTAGTCTCGTTGAGAAGTCGGCATGGTCAGCTCGTGTATGCTTGTGGTTTTAGCTTACGGCCTGCATGGTCCCTTTGCAAGGTGCCGCAAAGGACCGAGGGGGACATCAGCGCGACGGGGCGGTCTTGGCACGGGCCATCATCTTGCAGTAGGAACAGGTCTCGCCGGTGGTGGGCTGGCCGCAGGCGGCGCAGGGATGCAGCGAGGCC
>JBFGRH010000220.1:0-3937 GCA_041563795.1 Nitrospiraceae bacterium
GCCTGCCGCAGGTGGCTGACGTCAAGCCTCCTAGCGCCACGATTCCGCCACCGGCTGTCACGGGTAGCTCAATTGATGTCGATCAGGTGCCTGTCCTTAGCCCAACCAAGAAGAAAAACGCCTACGCGGTTGTGATCGGGATCGAGCAGTATCGGGAGAAGCTGCCGAAGGCGGACTTTGCCGATCGGGACGCGAAGCTGGTCGGGGAATACCTGACGAAGGTGATGGGCTACCCAGAAGAGAACGTCATCGTACGGACCAATGACCGGGCGACGCGGACGGACCTGGTGAAATATTTCGAGGAGTGGCTGCGGAACAATGTCGAGAAAGATGGGTCCGTGTTCATCTACTACTCCGGCCATGGAGCCCCGAATACCAAGACCGGGGAGGCCTACTTCGTGCCCTATGACGGCGATCCGTCCTTCGTGGAGTCGACGGCCTATCCGGTGAAGCAGCTGTACGCAGCGCTGGATAAGTTGCCGGCCAAGGACATCACGGTGGTCCTGGATTCCTGCTTTTCCGGTGCCGGCGGGCGGTCGGTGCTGGCGAAGGGCGCCCGGCCGATGGGGCTCTCGATGGAGAACGCAACCCTGGCCTCAGGCAAGACGGTCGTGCTAGCGGCCAGTGGCGGCGATCAGATTTCGAATTCCTTCGAAGAGAAGGGCCACGGCCTCATGACCTATTTCTTTCTCAAGGGTCTGCATGGCGATGGGGACATCAACAAGGACGGAACGATTGAGATGGCTGAATTGTTTGACTACGTGAAACCGAATGTTCAGCGCATCGCCCGCAAGCAGTACAACAATGAGCAGACGCCGCAGCTCCTCGCCAGCCCCGATATTCTGAAAAACGGCGGCGGCCGATTGGTTGAACGAGCCCCCCGTTAAGTATGTCAGTGAAGCAGTTCTGATTCAGTTGTGGCCGAAATGTCCCACCTCTGAGTTGCTGCCCGCCACGAGCCCAGACAACCCCCTAAAAACAAGGCGATTTTTCGATGGATGCCGACGGCACGGGGCTTGTAAGGTAAGAAGGTAGCCGGTGTTCCGCTTGCTTGACAAGGCTACGGACGCGTTGCTATAGTGCCGCGGTTTTTCGGCTCGGCGTTCGTATGATTTGAGAGCAAGGGCACCGCTGCAAGGCGGTTTTTTTTAAACAAGGAGGAGCAGTGATGGGTTATCTCAAGGCAGTCGGTCTCATGACCGCACTCATGTTTGTCGTGGCCACCGTCGCCGTGGCCGAAGAGCGGGATCCGCTTAAGCCCCGCGTTCCGGCGGATCAGATGGCGGAAGCCAAGCAGATGAAGAACCCGGTTGCCGACACGCCCGAGAACATTGCCAAGGGCAAGGCGTTGTTCGAGGGGAAGGGCACCTGCTTCAACTGCCATGGCAAGACCGGCGAGGGCAATGGCCCGGCCGGAGCGATCCTGAACCCGAGCCCGCGTAACTTCACCAACTGCAAGTTTCACAAGAGGCGGAAAGACGGCGAGCTCTTCTGGGTGATCAAGAACGGCAGCCCCGGCACCGGCATGGTGTCGCTGACGCCGGGCACGATCACGGAGGAGGAAGCCTGGACGATCATCAACTACGAGCGGACCTTCTGTAAGAAGGACTAGTTCCAGGTCCGAAAGTCTTCGAAAGAAAGGGCCGGGGGGATTTCCTCCCCGGCCCTTTTTGTTTGTCGCAACTGTCTGCCGGGTCGAAGAGTCTGGGTCCGGGCAAATTCCTTTTCTGGCCGGTCCCCTGCCGCGGAGGAAGGGAGTTAGCCTTTGAAGGTGGGCGCGGGGATGGTGTAGAATGCACCGTTGACTTTGAAAGCAACTCCCCCTCAACCTGTTGTATTGAGAGCATTTTCATACGGAGGTTCAATCTGTTGATGCGCACCCCCACACGAGCTGGAATGTTGGCCGTCACTGCGGCGGCTGTGATGATGTTTGGCTGGGGTATCCTGCCGGGTGAATTTTCGTCATCCCCCGTGGATGCCGCGGTTCCGCCGCCAGTGGCACAGGGGTTTGCCGAGATCGTCAAGAAGGTCACGCCGGCGGTGGTCAACATCGCCGTGACGGGCCATGAAGGCCGGCGCGGCGGCCGGCGCCAGTTGCCGCTCCCTCCGGGACCCTTCGGCGGACCTCCCGGCGAAGAACCGCCTGGCGAGGAACCGGGTCCGCAGATTCCTCCGCCTCCGGGTCCTCCGGGCCGGCCGGAGCAAAGCGCGGGGTCCGGCGTGATCATCGATGCCAAGGGCTACATCGTCACCAACAACCACGTGGTGGACAACGCCTCACAGATCACCGTGACGCTGAGCGACAAGCGGGAGTTCCCGGCGAAACTCATCGGGGCCGATCCCAAGACCGACCTCGCCGTCGTCAAGATCGAGGCGGACAATCTGCCGTCGCTCAAGTGGGCCGATTACGACAAGCTGCAGGTCGGCGATGTGGTGCTGGCGGTCGGGAGCCCCTTTGGATTGAGCTCCACCGTGACCCTGGGCATCATCAGCGCGCTCGGACGGGGCAATGTGGGTATCGCCGATTACGAGGATTTCATCCAGACCGATGCGGCGATCAACCCGGGCAATTCTGGCGGCGCGCTCGTCAACATGAGCGGCGACCTGATCGGCATCAATACGGCGATTTTCTCGCGGACCGGCGGGTCGGAGGGCATCGGGTTCGCCATCCCCAGCAGCATCGCGGTGGATATCGCCGAAGCGCTGACGAAAACGGGGAAGGTCGTCCGGGGCTGGATGGGCATCGCGATTCAGGAGGTCACGAAGGATCTGGCCCGGTCCTTCAAGCTTCCGGAGAACCGCAAGGGCGGGGTGCTGATCAGCGAGGTGAATGAAAGCGGTCCGTCCCATGCCGCGGGCATCAAGCGCGGCGATATCGTCATCGCGTTCAACGACAAGGAAGTCCAGAACGTCAGCCAGCTGAGGAACATCGTGGCGCGGACGCTGGTCGGGACGACCGCCAGGGTCAAGGTGCTGCGCGAAGGCAAGGAGCAGCTCATCACCATCAAGATCGGCGAGCGACCGTCGGACGAGATGCTGGCGCGGCGGGAGCCGGCCGGGTCCGTTCCCGCACCGGCCGAGGGCGAGAAGCCGCCGGACAACGTGCTGGCGTCGCTCAAGGTCCAGGCCATCGACGGCGCGCTGCGGAGCCAGTTGAACATCCCGGCCAAGACCAACGGCGTGGCGATCCAGCATGTCGAGGCGGGCAGCCCGGCGGAAGCGGCGGGGCTCCAGCGCGGCGACGTGATTCAGGAGGTGAATCGCGAACCGGTGAAAAGTCTGGAGGACTACAAGAAGGCGGCCTCCAAGATCAAGAAGGAAGAGATGGTCGTCCTGCTGTTGAGCCGGCAGGGGAACACGCTGTTCGTGGCGGTCAACCCGAAGTAGACGGTCTACAGTCATCAGTTCCCGGAGTATCTCTGACTGATGACTGTGAACTGATCACTGAAAACTTGCTTGAATATGGCTGACTGGAACGATTTTCAGAGGTGGCTCCAGGACTCGGTCTTCACGCCGCTGGAAGACCGGAAGATGCCGGTCATGGAGCACCTCGTGGAGCTCCAGGCCCGGCTCACACGCGCGGTGCTGTTGGTGGCGGCGGTGTTCGTCGGCACGTTCTTCTATGCCGATGTGCTGGTGCAGTGGCTGCGGGTTCCGCTCCAGAACGCCTTCATCCCCGGCAAGCTGCAGTGGGTGCCGACCGATCTGCCGGTCGTCCCGTTCGTCTTTCTCGCGCCGGGCGAGGCCCTGTGGCAGAACGTGAAGGTGGCGGGACTGTTCGCGCTGGTGCTGGCGACGCCGTATATCCTGATGGAAGTCTGGCAGTTTGTCGTGCCGGGCCTGCATTCGCAGGAACGGCGGTTCGTCGGCCCGTTCGTCCTGCTGAGCTCCATGGCCTTTTATATGGGCCTCAGCTTATCCTTTTTTTTCGTCCTCC
>JBFGRH010000221.1:0-3916 GCA_041563795.1 Nitrospiraceae bacterium
GCGGTGATCGTGCGGACTTCGGCCCAGGAGGGAGAAGTAATACAAAGGGCGATTCCGATGGCAGCAAGATGTTTGGAAGTGGTGCTCAGCTTGATCACGGCGCGCAAGGCTAGCGTGCCGGTCGAGAGGTGTCAAGGATGAGGGTGAGCGGTCCCAGGACCACCTGTATGTCCAGGCCGCGAATGGGTTTTGGCTTAGACTTGAGGGGCTTCGCGGATTATGCCAGCTCCCCGGGTGGCGGATTAAAACACGAGGCCGAAAACCTCAAGAATTTCGCGGTGGTGGTCCCAACGGGATTCGAACCCGTGTCTGAGCCTTGAGAGGGCTCCGTCCTAGGCCAGGCTAGACGATGGGACCAGCCACGCTTTCAATAGGCAGGAATATACTGGATTGAGCGGGTCAGACTCTAGCATAGGGTTCTCACGTTTTCAATGCGAGGCTAGGAGGGTTCCACCGAGAGAATCTTCAGCCGAATCCTCCCCACGATGTCCGTGAGCGGCAGCAAGTCGGCCGACCGCTCCCCCTCGATCAATTTAATGTGCGTGGCATCCGCGCCGACCTGGCCGAACGTCGGATCCACCGGCAGCCAGCCGGACCCGACATGACTTTCCCCCCACGTGTGATAGAGAAACCCCTCCAACTCCTTCGAATAGACCAGGCCGTTCACGACGCGCGTCGGGATCCCCAGGCTCCGCGCGAAGGCGGCATAGAGCCACGTGAGGCCCTGGCACTCGGCCTTGCGCCCCTGCAGGACCTCGGAGGAGGAAAAGACATCCGCGGGCGTCTGGTCCACGTTCTCCTGAATCCATCGGACGAGCCGCCCGATGCGCGCGAGCGGGTCGGGCGCATCCGTGACGATCGCACGCGCCGTCGCCTGTGCCCTGGGGTCCGCACTGTCCACGGTCGCCGTCGATTGCAGATAGGCAGCCGGCGCCCCGCCCCCGGAAGCGGCTTCGCCGGTCACCGCCTGGGGCGTGACTGTCCGGATGGTACAACGCGTGTCGCGCTCGACCCGCTCGCACCGCTGCGCCGCATCGGAGGGCACGGCATAGGTCTCCGGCAACTCCTGCAGCAGCGCCTGCATCGTCGTCACGTCGCGGGGCTTGGGCAGGCGCACGTTCGCCCGCACCAGGCTGAACTCCACCAGCACGTCCCGCTTGTTCACGCTGGCCCGCGCCAGGTAGCCCCTGGCCTGCCGTTCGGTTTCCAGCGTGGAGAACAGCAGCCCCCGCCAGGCCCGCTCCAGCACCGGTTCGGCCTTGTCGTTGACCCAGAGCGTGGACTGCTGCCCGCCGAGCTCGGTTTCGATCCGGTAGGCGCGCCCCTCGTAGAGATCGCTCTCCTGGTAGGTCTCGATCACCTGCGACACCGTGGCCAGTTCCTGCCGCTGGCCGTCGTAGACACGGTAGCGGTAGCTGCGGCCCACGGCGAGCCCCTGCAGCGGTGGGTAGAGCGCGATGGCGCTGGTCGGATAGACCGCCTCGGTCAGGGGGAACGTCTCCCGGGCGACCCGTCCCGCCGTATCCCGTTCCACCAACAGCTGTCCATTCCGCACCGTCCCCGTGATCTTCAGCTTGTTGCCGTCGAGGTCGTAGTCGTAGGCGAACCGTTCGAGCCGGAGATCATCGGCCACCCAATCCCGCGCCTTGAGCGTGACCTGCTTGCTCAAGCCCAGAAAATGGAATGCGAGCAGCGCTTCCGACCGCAGCTCATAGCCCCCGGCCTGGTTCTCCGCCGGCAGGATGGCCAGGTGGGTGAGCCCGATCTTCTCGCCGTTGAAGACCACGCCCGTCCAGACGTCCCGGTAGGGCCACGCTGACAGGGCGTAACGGGCCGGCGCCGGGGGGACCGCCGCTTCGCGAAAATACATCCGCTCGCAGCCGGTCGAGACGATCAGCGCCGGCAGCAGCAGCCATCGGAGCGAGTTCAGGAGGCATCGAAGGGACATGGGGGAATTATACTCCCGCCCGTTGTTTCTCCCTACTCCCCGTCTATGATAGATTCCCCCAATGCAGGAAGTTGAAAAATGCTGCCAGCTTTGTTCTTGCGTCGCTCCGAGGCTCAACGTACGGAGAAGCCAACTTGTGGCAAAGTACCTATCCGCTCGCATGTGATCGAAGCGAGCGGTGCAAGCAAAGCTTGGTATGTACCTCTTCGCCATTTCGCTCGTGCGGCCGTGCCACGGGGAGAACGCGCGGCTCGGTGCGCGTGGGGTGGGCCGGGTGTAACAAAGGCCTTTTTGAACATCCTGCAAGAAATAGCGCCCCAATAGAGAATCTCTCCCAATGACCGCGCATGACGCATCCGCGCCGACCAATTTTATCCGCGACATCGTCGCGGAGGACCTGCGATCGGGCAAGCGCACGCATGTGGTCACGCGATTTCCTCCGGAACCGAACGGCCACCTTCACATCGGACATGCCAAGTCCATCTGCCTGAACTTCGGCCTGGCGATCGAGCACCACGGCACCTGCCACCTGCGGTTCGACGACACGAACCCTGAAACGGAGGACCCGGAGTATGTCCGGGCGATCCAGGACGACGTTCGCTGGCTGGGCTTCGACTGGAAGGACAAGCTGTTCTTCGCCTCGGACTATTTCGAGCGGCTGTACGCGTTCGCCGAGCGCCTGATCACCAAGGGCAGGGCCTACGTGGACAGCGCGTCCGCCGAGGAGATCCGCAAACGGCGCGGAACCCTCACGGAGCCGGGCACGGACAGCCCGCACCGCGCCCGGTCGGTCGACGCCAACCTTGACCTGTTCCGGCGCATGCGCGCCGGCGAGTTCGCGGACGGCGCCCACGTCCTGCGCGCGAAGATCGACATGGCCTCGCCCAACATCAACCTGCGCGACCCGGTGCTCTACCGCATCCGGAAGGCCACCCATTATCGAACAGAGGATGCCTGGTGCATCTACCCGTCCTACGACTTTGCACACCCGCTGTCGGACGCGCTGGAAGGAATCACCCATTCCCTCTGCACGCTGGAGTTCGAGGACCACCGGCCGCTGTATGACTGGGTGGTGGCCGAATCCGACGCGCCGCATCGCCCGCAGCAGATCGAGTTCGCGCGGCTCAACCTCACGCAGACGGTCATGAGCAAGCGGAAACTGCTCGAGCTGGTGGAGAAGAAACTGGTCGGCGGATGGGACGACCCGAGGCTGCCGACCATCAAGGGCCTGCGGCGCCGGGGCTATACCCCCGAGGCGATCCGGGCCTTCTGCGAGGCGATCGGCGTGGCCAAGCGGGACGCCACGATTGAACTCCCCCTGCTGGAGCACTTCATCCGGGAAGACCTGAACCGGCGCGCGGCGCGCGTGATGGCGGTGCTCAGGCCGCTCAAGATCGTGATCGTGAATTATCCGGAAGGGCAGGTGGAGGAGCTCGACGCCGTCAACAACCCGGAGGACCCGGGGGCCGGCACCAGGAAAGTGCCCTTCTCACGCACCCTCTACATCGAGCAGGAGGATTTTCGTGAAGTCCCGCCGCCGAAGTACTACCGCCTCTCGCCCGGGAAGGAGGTCCGCCTGCGCTATGCCTACATCGTGAAGTGCGAGAGCGTCGTGAAGGACGAGCGCGGCGAGGTCCTCGAAGTGCACTGCACCTATGACCCGGAGACCAGGAGCGGCGGCCCGCAGGCCAGCCGCAAGGTCAAGGCGACGATTCACTGGGTGTCCGCCAAGCACGCGGTCGACGCGGACGTGCGGCTCTACGATGTGCTGCTGAAGACGGACTTGTCCAAAGTCCCGCCCGACCACGACTGGACGCTCTACCTCAACCCCCAGTCGGTGGAGCGCCTGACCGGCTGCAAGGTCGAACCGAGCCTGCTGAAGGGAAGGATCGGCGATCGCTATCAATTCGAGCGGCAGGGGTATTTCTGCGTGGATCCGGATACGGCCAAGGGCACGCTTACCTTCAA
>JBFGRH010000222.1:0-3839 GCA_041563795.1 Nitrospiraceae bacterium
CCGACGAGCGTAAGAGTCAGGCGAATCATCGCCTTGCTCCTATCTCATCCAAGCAAAGAGCTTCGACAGCATCCGCTTCTTGCCCTCCGTAAACGTCGTTTTGCGCCAGGCGTTGGCGACCTTCTTCACGACTTCAGCCTGGGTGGGATAGGGATGGATCGTGCCGCAGATCGTGCTGAGCCCCTTGCCGGACTTCATGAGCAGGGTGAATTCGCTGATCATGTCGCCGGCGTGGGATGCCACAATGGTCGCCCCGAGCAGCTGGTCCGTGCCCTTCTTCACGTGGATGCGGGCAAACCCCTCGTCCTCGCCGTCCAGGATCGCCCGGTCCACTTCGTCCAGCTTGTAGGTGAAGGTCTCGACCTCGATGCCCTTGGCCTTCGCCTCGGCCTCGTACAGGCCGACGTGTGCAACCTCCGGCTCCGTGAAGGTGGCCCAGGGGATGACCAGCGAGTTCGTGCTCGCGTAGCCCAGGCCCAGCGGGTGCGGGAAGAGCGCGTTCTGGATCACGATCTGCGCCATCGCATCGGCGGCGTGGGTGAACTTGTACTTGGAACAGATGTCCCCGGCGGCGAAGATACGCGGGTTGGTTGTCTGGAGCCGCTCGTTGACCTTGACGCCGGTCTTGTCGTACTCGACCCCCACGCCCTCCAGGTTCAGGCCCTCCACGTTGGGCGAGCGGCCCACGCCGACCAGGATCTCGTCCACCGTGATGTCGTAGTGCTGGCCGTGGGAATCCACGGTCATCCGCTTGCCGGCCGCCGTCTTCTCGACCTTCAGTTCCTTGCCGCAGCAGAGGAGCTTCAGGCCGTCCCGGCTCATGGACTTCTCGACGATCTCGGCCGCGTCGCGGTCCTCGTTCGGCATGATGCCGTGCATCGCCTCGACAAGGTAGACCTCCGAGCCGAATCGGGCGAAGGATTGCGCCAGCTCGCAGCCGATCGGGCCGGCCCCGATCACGCCGACCCGGCGCGGCAGGTCGGTCAGCGTAAAGACCGTCTCGTTGGTCAGGTAGCCCGCTTCCTTCAGCCCCGGCGTCGGCGGCGTGGAGGCGCGGGCGCCGGTGCAGATGGCGGCCTTCTTGAAATGAAGCGTCCGATTGCCGGCACGTCCCTCCACCGTCACCGTGTCCGGGCCGGTAAAGCGGGCATCGCCGATGTACACATCCACGCCCAGTTTCGTGTAGCGGTGCGCCGAGTCCGTGTGGCTGATGCGGGCCCGCAGCTTGCGCATGCGCGCCATCGCCGCCGCGAAGTCGTACTTCACGCCGGGCGGCACGTGCACGCCGAATTCCTCCGCCCGCTTCACGTCCGACCAGGCACGGGCGGCCCGGATCACCCCCTTGGACGGCACGCAGCCCACATTGAGGCAGTCCCCGCCCATCAGGTGCTTCTCGATCAGCGCCACCTTGGCCCCGACGGCCGCGGCGACCACCGCCGTGACCAGGCCCGCCGTGCCGGCCCCGATCACCACGATGTTGTACCGCCCGTCCGGCTCGGGGTTCACCCACTGCGGCGGATGGACGTTGTTGACGAGCGTGCGGTTGTGCTCGTCGTCCGGCAGCACGGTCACTGGTTCATGCGGCATGCTCGCATCCCCTTTCACTGCACCGCGGGCTTCCGCGCGGCGAATTTCTGGTAGACGATCGGCACCAGCGCCAGCAGCCCCAGCAACGTGAAGGCCATCAGGACGTTCGGCGAGGCGATTTCCCTCAGTGAATTGATGGTCCCGAGCTGGCGGCCTGCGTAGGCGTAGACGAAGCTGCCGGGAATGATCCCGATCGCCGTGGCGGCCACGTAGGTGGCCACGCTGACACGGGTCAGGCCGGACACCATGTTGACCACGAAGAACGGGAACAGCGGGATCAGCCGGAGCGTCATGAGGTAGCTGAAGGCGTTGCTGGCGAACCCCTGCTGAATGGGAGCCAGCCGGTTGCCGAATTTCGCCTCCACCCAGTCCCGCAGGAGATACCGCGCAACCAGAAAGGCCGCGGTTGCACCGGCGGTGGCGCCGAGATTGACGTAGAGGGTTCCGAGCAGGCTGCCGAACAAAAACCCTCCCGCCAGCGTCATGATCGCCGCCCCGGGAAGCGAGGCCGCCACGACGAGACAGTAGGCCGCGATGAACAGCGCGACGGCCGCCGCATAATTGGCCTCGGTGAACGCCAGCAACCGGTCGCGATTCTCTTTCAGCGCGTCGAGGGAGAGGTAGTGGCCCAGATCAAAGTAGAAGAACGCCCCGATCGCCGCCGCGAACAGGACGGCCACGACGAGTTTCCCGCGACTGGACGATGGAACCGCGGCGGGCGCGATGGGTGACGACATGGTGACCTCGTGGTTCATGATGGCGACCTCTTTCTATCGTGTCAACCCTTCGACCCCGAGCTAGTTCGAGGGGCTCAGGGTTGATCCTGAGCTGGTCGAAGGATTAATTGGTTTTGGTGGCGATTAATTGACCCCCGCATAGCTCTACACAGTAGTCGGCACACCGGCCGCGACCTTACGAGTTCCTGAAGAAATCCGGATTACCGGGGAATGACGACCGACCGTACAGACGCGGTCATCATTCCGGCGGCAGTCCGCAGGAGCCCGTCCCAGGCCCGGGCAACGTAATAGGAATAATCCGGCTGGGGGTAGCGCTCGATCACGAAGGAAAAGAATTCGGCCGCGAGTTCCTCCTCACCCCGGGAGAGCGCAAGGTGTCCGGCATGGATCGCGCAATCCGCGGCCAGGGCACGGGGGTCCACCGAAAGACGGACCGGCAGCCTGGCCGAAAGGGCGGCCATCCGTTCCCATTGGGGCGTCTGGACAAGAATGACCGCCAGATCGGCGCTCCGGCAGTCCTGGTAGAGGCTCCAGGAGCGGACAAAGGCCTCCTCGGCGGCCAGGCCCTTCTCGACCGAATGGAGTCCTGTCTGGCATCCAGCCAGGACCAGCAGGCACAGGGGTAACAGTCCAGCGCGACCCATTTCCGGTCCTCCCGGCCATGAGTCGGGCTTCCAGGCAAGTTCTTGCAGACAAAGGGTCTCGGAGGCCCCCCGCCCCAAGAAAATTTAGTCTGATCGGAGTGTAAGGTTTCTGCGGCCAGCCCGACCTCTATAATCAGATGCCCGCAAAAGGCACTTCCGGGCCGAAGGCCGGCACCTCACAGGCCCCGGACATTGCATCATTTCTAACCTGAAGGAGGACGAGCATGGCGGTCGCATGGAGGATGGGCGTGATCATCATGGCGTTGTTGGCGTGCTGGCTGAACGGTTTCGACATGCCGGCTGCGTCGGCGGCGGATCGGGACAAGCTCCTGAGCGAGCCCGGCGTGTACGGCAACTTCGCCGCATTCCGCCTGGACGAGGAATGGGGGCGCCTGGATGCCAAGACCCGTCGCGCCCACCTGGCTTCATTCAAGACCGTGGTCGAGCGCCATCGGGACAAGCTGGCGATCGACACCTACCTCCTGCGCGGCTTGTCTGATCGGGCTGACTTCCTGCTGCGGGCCCACGGGACCGAGCTCAAGGACCTCCAGCAACTGAACCTCGACGTGCTGGCCAGCCCGCTCGGCCGGTACCTGTCCACCGAGATGGTCCTCAACGGGCTTTCGAAGAAGGCCAACTATGTCCCCGGCTTCCCGGACAACCTGAAGGCGGATCTAAAAGCCCCCAGCGAATCGGGCCCCTACGTGGCAGTGATTCCCATCCGGAAGGACGCGGACTGGTGGCTGCTCCCAAAGGATCAGCGGCTGGCGATGATGCAGGAGCACACGGAGGCGGCCCTGCCCTACCACAAGACGGTCAAGCGCAAGCTCTACCATTCGACCGGCCTCGACGACTTCGATTTCATCACCTA
>JBFGRH010000223.1:0-3823 GCA_041563795.1 Nitrospiraceae bacterium
CCTGCTCGCGGCGGGGACGCGCGCCGAGGACATCGCGCAGTCCCTGTGCACCGTTTTAAGGAGGTTCCATGCGCGGCCGCGCGAGCGGGCCGAGGTGGCCGCCAAGGGCCTCGCCGCCGTTCAGGCACACTATACCTGGGACCGTCATTGCGCGGTGCTGGCGGACGTCCTGGCCGGCGCCTGCGGTCGCTCGAGCCGCTCGTGATGGGAACCATGACGAACCAGCGCACACCCAAGACCGTCATGCATGTCATCACGCGCTTGGATTGGGGCGGGTCGGCGCAGAACACCCTGCTGACGGCCGTCGGGCATGACCGGTCGCGCTTTGTCCCGCTGGTCGTGGCCGGAGTGATCGGGCAGTGGGATGATCAGGGCGGCCGGCAGGCCAGTGACGAGCAGGGGAAAATTCTCACTGCGGCCGGCGTGCGCTGGCAGCAGCTGCCAAGCCTGACGCGCGAACTCCATCCGATCAAGGACCTGATCGCGCTGTGGGCCCTGGTCCGGCTGTTTCGCCGCGAGCGGCCGGCGATCGTGCACACCCACACGTCCAAGGCCGGGGCGCTGGGGCGGCTGGCCGCGTGGATCGCGCGCGTGCCGGTGCTGGTCCATACCCCGCACGGGCATGTCTACTATGGACACTTCGGCAAGGCTCGCTCGTGGCTGTTCCTGCTCATTGAGCGGATGCTGGCTCGCGGAACGACGTCGATGATCGCGCTGACCGAGGCGGAGCGGGAAGATCACCTCACCCAGCACGTCGGCTCGCGCGAAGCGTTCGCCGTCATCCCGAGCGGGATTGACGTCGAGCGGTTCCGGCGCGCCGCCGCCGGCGCTCGTCCCTCCGGGGCGACCTACCCGGACGGGGCCTTCGTCATCGGATCGGTGGGGTGGCTGACGCCGGTCAAGGGCCACGCGGTGCTCATCGAGGCCCTCGCCAGGCTGAAGCCGACGCATCCGACGGCGCACCTTTTGTTGATAGGCAGTGGCGGGCTCCGCGACGACCTGATCAAATTGGCCGCGAAGCTCGGCGTCGCGTCGAGCGTGGACTTGCTGGGCATGAGGGCGGATGTGCCGGAGTGCCTGGGCGCGATGCACTGCTTCGTCCTGCCGTCGCTCAACGAGGGGATGGGGCGGGCCCTGGTGGAAGCCATGGCTGCCGCCCGCCCGGTCGTGGCGAGCCGTGTCGGGGGGATTCCGGCCATCGTCGAGGATCGCCGCACGGGACTGCTCGTCCCGCCCGGCGATGCGGAGGCGCTGGCGGCGGCGATCGCGGAGGTGATTGCCCGCCCCGAGTGGGCCCGCGCGCTCGGCCAGGCCGCGCGCGAGCGCATTGACGAGCGGTTCTCCGTGCCCGCGATGGTGCGGGCCGTCGAAGCGGTCTACGACGAAGCGCTGAAGCGGACGGGAACGGCATGAGCGGGTTGATCGGCCGACGACTCGGTCTCGCGGCAGCGGTGGTGACCATCGCGGCGATCGGCTGGTTCAACCCGACCCACACGGCGGCGGCGGACACGGTGCTGACCGTGGTCTTTCACGTGCACAGCACGATCAGCACGGGCGATCTGAGCCTGGACGAGATCGCCGAAGAGGCCCGCCGGCTGGGCATCGACGCGGTCGTGTTCTCGGAGAACCTGGCGCTGCACTACGAGTACGGCCTGTTGCCGTTTCGCGGGGTCATCCGGAGGACGGTGACGCTGCCGTCCGTGGTCGAGTTCGGCATTGACCGGTACCTCGCGACGGTTGCGGAGGCGCAGGCCCGGCATCCCGACGTCCTGCTGGTGCCGGGGCTGGAGGTGACGCCCCATTATTTTTGGACCGGGTCGCTGCCGGCAGGGAACCTGACGATGCACAATGGGCAGAAAAATCTGCTCGTGTTCGGGCTGACGCGCGCCGAGGACCTCGCAGCCCTACCGGTTCCCGGCAACGGGGGCTACTCCCGCTACGGATGGGACACGCTGGGCCGGGTATGGCCGGTGGGACTGCTCGTCTATGCCTGGTGGCTGTGGCGGCGACGGGTATACCGCACAGTCCAAGTCGGAATAACGACGAGGCGGGAGGTCCGGACGCTCCACGTGCCGGCCGTGCTGGCGGGGGCATCCGGAATCCTGCTGCTCCTCTTGGCCTGGCCCTACGACTCGCCGCGGTTCAGTCTCTACGACGATCAACTGGAGGAGGCTCCCTACCAGGCCCTGATCGATGCGGCGGTTCAGCGGGGCGGGACCGTGGTCTGGTCGATGCCGGAGTCGGTGGATTTCAACGTCGTCTCCTACGGGCCGCTCGGATCGGTGACGGTGAAAACCGACCCCTATCCGGCCTCCCTGGTGAAGACGACGGGCTACGTGGGCTTCGGCGGCCTCTACCAAGAGGCTCGCACAATCACGGACCCGGGCGCCCTCTGGGACCAGCTGTTGCTGCAATACCTCGATGGGCTGCGGCCCGACCTGCCGGTGGCGTTCGGTGAAATCGCCTTTCACCGGCCCGGCATGTCCGGGATCGAGCTGAACCAGGTGCTGAACATCGTGACGGTCAGGGAACGGACGGCCGTGGGCCTGATGGAGGCGATGAAGGCGGGACGGTTCTATGCGCTGGTCCGGACCGGCCAACCGTTCGGGCTGCGGCTGGACACCTTCCAGGTCGAAACGCAAGACGGCGCCCGTTCCGCCGGTATGGGGCAGCCGTTTGCGCGCGGGGCCGAGCCGCCGGCCGTGCGCGTGGCGGTGACGGCGACGGACCGCGGCGCGCACCAGGCGCGGGTCACGATCATCCGTTCCGGCCAGGTGATCGCGCGCATGAGTGCCACCACGCCGTTTCACCAGCGGGTGGTGGACTCGACGCTGCCGCCTGGCGCGTCGGCCGTTTACCGTGTCTCTGTCCGGGGTGAGGGGCAGGGGGAAATTCTCAGCAACCCGATCGTCGTGAAACCGGGGGGGCGGGGCTAACATGCAGGTCGCGATCCACCAGCCGCAGTTCCTGCCCTGGCTCGGCTACCTGGACAAGATCGACCGCGCGGACCTTTTCGTGCTGCTCGATTCCGTCCAGTTCAAGAAGAATGAATGGCAGAACCGCAACCGCATCCGCACCAGGACCGCCCAGGGCTGGCAGTGGGTGACGGTGCCCGTGCTGCATGACTTCGGCCAACGCATCAGCGAGGTCCGCATCAACGACCAGGTCGACTGGCGGGCCAAGCACCTGAAGGCCCTGGAGCTGCATTATGCGCGCGCCCCCCACCGCGACAAACTGGACGGGCTGCGGGCGATCTACGCACAATCGTGGGACCGCCTGGCGGACCTCAACCTCGCCGTGCTGCGGTGGCTGCTGAAGGAGTTCGGCATCGCGACCCCGTTGCGCCTGGCGTCCGACATGCAGTTGCCGGAGGAGCCGACGGAGCGGCTGATCGAAATCTGCCGGACGGTCGGCGCCACCTCCTACCTGGCGGGCGCGGGCGCGAAGGACTACATGGACTTCGGGAAATTCGATGCGGCCGGCATCCCGGTCGAGGTGCAGGAGTTCCGGCATCCGGTGTACCGGCAGTGCCACGAGCCCTTCGTGCCCGGCCTGTCGGCAATTGATTTATTCTTGACCTGCGGGGGGGAGTCGCTCCAGAGTCTGCGCAGTACGAGGATGGACGGGCGGAGGAGGGATTGATGCCGACCAGGAAGGACACGCGGATCCGGGTGCTGGCGCTGGGCGCGCATCCGGACGATATCGAGGCCGGGTGCGGCGGCACGCTGATCAAGTATGCGCTCAACGGCCACCGGGTCTTTCAGATGGTGATGACGTCGGGTGAGCAGGGCGGGCGGGGCGGCGTGCGACGCCGGGAGCAGCA
>JBFGRH010000224.1:0-3804 GCA_041563795.1 Nitrospiraceae bacterium
CCCGGAAGGGTCGCTTCGGGAGGCGCGGACGCGAGGCCTTGCCACCCTGCGTTATTGAATTGACGCCGGAGCAGTTCGCCCTTCGTAAGCCGGAGTATTTCTGCGAGTACGAAGGGAGATAGGGCCGCCAAAGCTCGCGCTTTCCATTCTGAGTCCGGTACGGGGATAGGCGTCTTTCAAGGAGTATCGCCATGAAACAGGGCTATCGGTTGCTTCTCGTAGACAAGGACGGGGTGCTCGTCTCTGAATTCCGAGTCACCGAGCAGGACCTGGCCGACCCCTCGGCCTTCGTCGCGGCGCTCGTGCATTCGATCGAGCGCGTCGAGGAAGAGGAGCCCTGAGGGATTGACGTGCGCCCCCGCCGTCGATTGTATCGTCCCGCTCCTCTTTGCAACCCGCTCAGATCATTGACCTATTTGGCCCCCCGTTTATAGTCCTTGACTTGCAGTGCCGTTGCGCCCAGTGTGACTCTGTCGGGTGTGAAGCTCCGCTGACTGTCCCATCCTCGCGCTTCGTCAGCTTCCCCAGCGTGACCGATTCCCCAGTCTTCGCCGCTTGTGCGCCAGGTGTCTCTGACTCGTGCCGGTCTGGTGTCATGGTCCGCTGATGGAAGCGGCCGGGACGCCAGCCCTGCTCCAGAGGACCGTTCTGCTCACAGTCGTCTTCCATAGAGAGGAATGAACCATGGTCTACTTTGCATTTCTGTTCCTGGTGGCCGGGCTGATGGCCGGCGCCCTGCATTTTGTGGGCGTGTCCGCGGTCGCGATCCAGATTTCCTGGGCCCTGTACCTGATCGGGATGGTCTTTGTCGCGCTCCATGTGGCCACGAGACGCACCGTGCGGGCGACGTAACGGGGGCGGCCGGGCCGCCCGACGGTTTCCCGGCGTGAGACGTGATGCCGCTGTGGCGTCGAGGTTCCGAAACGGTACCTAACACATAAGGGAGAAACACCGATGCAAGCAGAACAACTCAAGGGGCAATGGACGCAGTTCAAGGGCGAACTGAAACAGCAATGGGGCAAGTTTTCCGATCAGGACTTGCAGCAGATCGAGGGGAACTACGACAAGTTCGTCGGCAAGGTCCAGGAGCTGTACGGCGACAAGAAGGACGACCTCATGAAGTGGGCGGACAAGTGGCATGAGAAGCCGGCGCCGGCAGCCGCGACGGACAAGACGTCGTAAGGACATTCCTCGCACGCCGCGTGCGAGAAGATTCGGTGCATCATTCGGTTCACTCGGTGACTAATTTGGTTTAAGGAGACACACACATGACGACACGGACGATAGTGACAATCTGCGCGGCCCTGGCGATCGGTGGATTTATTGCCGCCGGCGCGCTGAACGCGATCGGCAAGGCTGACGAGGAGACGCCGAAGGTCGAGAAAACCTCGATGGCCGAGAAGGCCTCGAAGGCTGAGAAGGCCTCGATGGCCGAGAAGACCCCGATCAATGACTCGTATCTGACGGCGAAGGCCAAGATTGCGCTGTTTGCCGATGCGCGGGTCAAGGGGAGCGAGGTCAACGTCGAGACCGCACAGGGCGCGATGATGATCCGCGGCAAGGTGGACTCCAAGGACGCGAAGCAGGCGGCGGAGGGAATTGCCAAGGGGATCGAGGGCGTCACGAGCGTGAAGAACGAGCTGCAGGTGGTGGCCCCGGCCAAGCGCGAGGCGACCGATGACAAGGACGACGCGATCACGACGCGGGTGAATGCGCAGATAGAGAAGCACGCCGATCTGAAGAAAGCCGGGATTCGCGCGCAGACGAATGCGGGCGTGGTCTCGCTGAGCGGCGAAGTGCAGGACCTCATGACCAGCGCCCAGGCGTCCTGGGTTGCCTGGCAGGTCCACGGTGTGAAGTCCGTGACGAACGACCTCACGGTGAAGGAAAAGGCCTAACAAGGCCCGACCGGCACAGCACGGGAGCTCTGCGTCCGTCGATATCCACTTGACGTGGTGTCGGCGGACGACGAGACTCTGCGGGGTGACCCCTCGCAGCGGCCAGATCCCTCCACGCGGAGCGCCCGTGTCCGCCTCTCGCACGCTCCTCTTCAATAAACCCTACGGCGTGCTGCCCTGCTTTACCGACCCGGCGGGCCGGCCGACGCTCGCCGATTTCGTGGCGGTCCCGGGGGTCTATGCCGCCGGCCGCCTGGATCGGGATAGCGAGGGGCTGATGGTCCTGACGTCCGATGGCGCCCTGGCGCATTCCATCACCGACCCGCGGCATCATCTTCCCAAGGTCTACCTGGCCCAGGTGGAGCGCCTGCCGGACGAGGCGGCGCTGGAGCGGATGAGAAAGGGCCTCCTGCTCAAGGGGACCCGCACGAGGCCGGCGGAGGTGCGGGTGCTGCCGGAGGCGCCGGCGCTTCCCGATCGGCCTGTGCCGATCCGATTCCGCAAGTCCGTGCCGACCGCCTGGCTGCAGATCACGCTGCGCGAGGGGATGAACCGGCAGGTGCGGCGGATGACGGCCGCGGTGGGACATCCGACGGTGCGACTCGTCCGGGTTGCGATCGGGCCGGTGCGGCTGGGAGACCTCCCGCCCGGCCAGTGGCGTGAATTAACCAGCGGCGAGATTGCCCAGCTCGCCGGGGCGAGGTAGGGGAGCCGGTCGCCGGCTCCTCCCCGCGCGATCGTTCGACTGGACTTTGCCCGCCATCCCCCCCTATGCTGACGGAGGACCGTGAGGCGTGGGCGGACTGTCGCGAAGGAGATACGACGATGAAAGCAGCGAACGAATCGCAGTTGCAAACCCTGATGGAGAACTTTGAACAGAAGCTGGCGAAAACCAGGGACGCCAAGGATCGGCAGCAAACCGAAGCCGAGGCCTTCTACCAGGAGTTCAAACGCGTCCGGGCGGAGGTCATCCGTCCGGCGATGGACGATATCGGCACCCAGCTCAAGGCCAAGGGCCACACGGTGGAGATCGCGGAAGTCGGCGACGAGCGGAGCAAGCGGGATGCCAAGATCACCCTGCGCGTCGCGATCGGCGGGGTGCCCAGCTCCGCCTATGTAGCCGAAACTTCGGCCTCGGTGTCCTTCTGCCATGGGGGGAACACGACCGTCTCGATTCAGGCGAGCACGCCGGCCCAGAGCAAGAGCGAGTTTGCCGGTTTGCGCGGCAATTATGCGCTGGCCGAAATCTCAACCGAGTTGGTGGAAGCGAAAGTTCTCGAGGTGCTCGAGGAGATGTTTAGCCCGGGATCGAAACGGGCCTGAGACCGAAAGCGACGATCAATCCTCGGCTTGGAGGGACTCACCATGACGACCGATTCAATCAGACGCACCCATGACGGGATCGTCGGCGCCGTGATCGCCGGCGGGACGGCGCTGGGCTTCTACGTGGACCCGCTCTGGCTGCTGGTGCCGGGCGTGCTTGGGCTGGTCCTGGTGCAAAGCGGCCTGACCGGCTTCTGCCCCCTGTACTTCGTGCTGAACCGGACTTGTGGCGCCGATGGCGCCTGCGGCCAGACGTCCACTCCGGCGAGGTAGCAGTCGCGGCGGTCCAGTTCCCTCTCCGCCGTCCTGTCATTTCTTCACTTCCATGCCGCGCCGTTAAACGTTCCGATCTAGAATCTGTGCATATGCATGTAGCTATGCGCATTTTCAATAATCGGAGGCCTATCCAGAACCATTCAGGCTTGAACAGCTCCGTGGCTCTCCGGTCTGCCTTACCTGGTCCAATCCCCCCTAGCCTCTCATGACGGATTCTAGATTAGAGCCGAGCCAATCTCGGTCGCGCCACAGTGTCGAGACGCAGGAAATAGCCCCAGCCATGGCCGGAGGCTGGGGCGGAGAGGCG